>JANPHE010000095.1:0-29915 GCA_031424295.1 Segetibacter sp.
AATGTACTGTTCTCTGTAGCGACAAAGATTTCAGAAAAATTATAAATTACGAATGAGCAACAAACAGTTATTGACCCATATTCCAATTTTTTATCCTTACTTTTTAAAATGAGGGAAATGGTATGTTTTGTTAACCCTTCTTGCCCATTGACACTTATTTCAATCCCAACTTCATAGCCAATATCGCTTTTAGTAAGAGCTTTTAAGGGAGGCTTTGAAATTGTTTTTTCAAGTAATTCTATTTGAGAAATATTAAATTTTAGTTCCGGAACATCTTTTTTTTTCATACACCTATTATATGTGAATTACGCAGAAACCTCAATATTTGTTATTAAAGGCGAGTAGTCAATTCCGGTTTGTGGGTTTTCATAATTAATAATTTCGGAGATCCTATGTTTTGTGGATACAACGCCAATTGTGTCCGCTGGAAAGTAGACTTTGAGTGAAATTGTAGATTTTTCTTTATCGGGGGTTACTATATACTCGTTTAATTCATATTCAATATCGATGAGCGTATCTAAATTGAAGTTATGAGTTCCGCTTAACCACCTACTAATAATAGACGGTTGTACATCCATAATTTGAGCAAAAGAAGTTCTATTTAATCGTTTTGTATTTAGTATCTCTTGAATATGACATGAGATAGCAAGACGTTTACTTTTCTTATACTCTTCTAAACTTCTAAAATCTTTAGGTTTCGGAGAAATTTTCGGTGCTTGAAGTTCTATTCTGTGACTCATAATAAATTGTTTAAAGGATTAGTGAATGAATTCATTCTTGACCTTTATCGATCTTTTTAATAGAATTATTGTGCCTCGACTTAAATAAATCCATAAGAATTGTGCCGGATTTTTACACTACAAACATAACGTCATTTACACAATAACTGCAAAAAATAATTATCTATTAAGAAAAATATAATTTGTACTATTAAGAAAAATATAATTTTTACTAAAAAGAAAGTTTAATTTTGTACTTTAAAGCTAAATACTATCTTTGCATTATTGTTAACTAAAACTGTAATAAATGTCAAGAGAACATGTAAGTCACAGAGATATATTGGATTTCGCAGAAAATAAGGTAAATCTTCCTAAAGAGAAGGCAGATGAATATAGGGCGCAAGTAAAACGACTCAGGGATAAGCTTGAAGGATATCTGAATGATCACCCTGATTTTTCTTTGAAGCGAATGATGCTTTCCGGAAGCCTGGCTAAAGGAACATCATTGCGCTCTCTAAATGATATTGACGTCGCTTGCTACATAAGCGGTGCTGATGCACCAAAAGACGTAAAGGCACTTTTGGAATATTTAGCTGATAAATTGCGCAAGGCATTTCCCAATTTTAGCCCTGACCAAGTACAGCCTCAAACTTATTGCGTTACAGTTTCATTTAGGGGTTCAGGCTTGGATGTCGATGTTGTGCCTATCCTTTACGATGGTGATCCCGACTGGTATGGCAATCTTGTTAGCCAAGAAAATGGCTCCTTCCTTCGTACCTGCATTCCACGTCATCTGGAATTTGTTCGCAAACGTAAAAAGAAACAAGACAAGCACTTCGCACAGGTTGTAAGGCTCGCCAAATATTGGGCGAGGTATATGAAAAGTGAAAGGCAGAATTTCAGATTCAAGTCATTCATGATTGAACTGATTATGGCAAAACTGTCCGATGATGGGAAAGACTTCTCGGATTATCCTGAAGCTCTCCAACACTTCTTTTCTTATTTAGCTACATCCAACATACGTGAGCTAATAGTTTTCACTGATTATTATGAAAAGAACAAAGTCGGCACTTTTACAGAACCTGTAAAAATCATTGATCCCGTCAACGCTGAAAACAATGCAGCGAAATTGTATTCCGCCGCCAATGCAGACGCAATTGTTGATGCGGCATTGGATGCTGGTGATGCTATTGATGCAGCACTTGCCGCTACGACAAAAGAAAAAACAATTTATTACTGGCAAAAGGTTTTTGGACCATCATTTCAAATTTAATACTATGACTTCAAGTTACACTCAATCGCAGACATTTACTGCTGTTCACGCCAAGCAACTTGCTTCGAAAGTTGCTACTGACTTAAAAAGAATACAACGCTTTTATGGGTCCCCAAGTGATTACGACATCTCAAAGTACGAAACAGAACTTATTGAGTATTTGAAAAAAGGTTTTTTAGATAACGTTACATATGGCTTTAAAAAAGACGGCAATTGGATAGAACCAACTTTGCGATATACATCAAGAGACTTATCAGGATTGTCGTCGTCTGATGATGATCCTGGCAAGGTGCGTCCAGGTGCTAACATTACAGGAGCAATTTTTAGCTCCTATCTCATGCACAATTCATCATACGACAATTTATCAGAAACAGAAAAAATTAGCTTTCAACAGACGCTCCCATTTTTAAGAACGGGAGCAGCGGCACCAGGCATTAGAGGTTATTTAAGTAGTGATAAAATTTATTCATCAGGAGATCGAGCTTTAGACCGCTCCTCAGTAAAAAGCTATTAATGGAAAACAATAAACCTTCTTTTACTGAATTGTTTGAACAGGCTATAGAATTTCCAGATGCCGATATGCAAGAACGGTTTTCGATGTTAATCGGACTTGACGAGACGAAAGAAAAACTAAGAAAAATCATTGGATTACTGGTAAACCAAGATAGCTTATTGCATTGGGCAAAAAAACACCATCCGCATGCTAAACGCATTTTGCAGATTGTCACAAGGCGTCCGCCACTAGTTGTTTTAGCTGGGGATGTAGGTTCAGGTAAATCAGAATTGGGCTATACTATCGGGGATGCAATAGCTAGGCAAGAAAAAATTGACGTATCACTTTTTCCCTTGAGCCTCTCCACCCGAGGAAGTGGAAAAGTAGGAGAAATGACACAGTTAATTTCAGCGGCATTTGACTATACAATAGAAAGGGCGAAAAAATTAAAAAGCCATTCTGGGAAATCCAAAGGTGCTGTAATCCTACTCGTGGATGAAGCAGATGCATTAGCACAAACTCGTGAAAATGATCAAATGCACCATGAAGATAAAGCTGGTGTTAATGCATTTATACGGGGAATTGATAGTTTGGGGAACGGTAGGCTTCCTGCTGCAGTTATCATGTGTACAAATCGCCCTAACGCACTTGATCCTGCAATAAAGAGGCGTGCAGCTGAGATATTTGTGTTTGGCAGACCAGATGAAATAGATCGTCACCTCGTTTTGGATCAACCTCTCACCGAGTTAGGCTTTTCTATAAAGGATATTAGTCAGATTGTTGCTTTAACAGGAGAAACTAAAAACCGAGACTTTGGTTTTACGTTTTCAGATTTGACTCAAAGGCTACTTCCATCTATCATTTTAGACGCTTACCCTGATAACGCCATAAATCCTGCTAAAGCTATTGAACTTGTAAAAACTATTATTCCTACCTCACCTTTTAAAGAAAATTAAGTATGGCAGAATGGTCATTAGAAACACTATTACATGGTCTTCATGATGATATTCATCAGCGTCTTCAAACTGCTCGAAAGGCATTTAATCATCCAGGTACTAAAGGAGATGCAAGTGAACAAATTTGGCTAAGTCTTTTACAACAATATTTACCAAAAAGGTATCAAGCTGAAAAGGCTCACGTTGTAGATAGTAAAGGAGAGTTTAGCCAACAAATCGATGTGGTAATTTTTGATAGGCAATATTCGCCGTTTATATTTAATTATGAAGGGCAAATAATCATTCCTGCAGAAAGTGTATACGCAGTATTTGAAGCTAAGCAATCAATAGATGCTGATTATGTAAAGTATGCCCATGAAAAAATAGAAAGTGTCAGGAAACTACACCGAACAAGTTTGCCTATTCCTCATGCTGGTGGTGTATATGCTGCGAAGCCTCCAATAAAAATTCTAGGCGGAATATTAACATTTGAAAGTGAGTGGAGTCCTGCAATGGGTGATGCCTTAAATAAAGCCTTAACCAGTGAAAAAGGTGACCTGAATTTGGGGTGTATTGCGGCACATGGATACTTTTATTACAAGGACGACGTAAAGAAATACGAATACATAAATGGTGGCAAACCTGCTACAGCTTTTCTTTTTAAACTCATTTCAGAATTGCAGTTCAGCGGAACTGTACCGATGATTGATGTATTAGCATATTCGAAGTGGTTAACTGTATAGATAAAAAGTTGTAAATAATTTCTTAATCAAAAAAGGGAGGATTAAAATGTCAGATGATTTAAACAAGCGGCGACCTCAGGACGTCAGTAAGGTTAACGTAAATGAACCTTGGGAAGTTAGATGGTGGTGTTCAGAGTTTAATTGTACTGAAACCCAACTTCGAGCAGCAGTTAAGGCAGTAGGTGTTTCCGCTGTTGCAGTAAGAAGGAATTTAGGCAAATAATCTAAGGTAGAATGCGAGCAGGAGGTTTTGACTCTTGCTCCATTCCTATTTTTTTAGTCAAAGCGGGGTATTCATTGTAGCCTTATGTGTGTAGTGCCCATCGTAAAAACCGAAGAAGGTGGCGGGGATAAATGTGTCTTTTTGCAAAGACAAGAAGTCGACTTCTATTTATCTTTCTTTTCGAGGTGCGCTGCGTAACATATCGAAGAACGGGGGTATTTGCTATCACATTGTTATATTAAAGTAACTAACAGTGCTCAACCAACAAAAGATTGTAGCATTGCGGAAAATCTACACAATTGAAGAAGATCATCGGCTGCAGAAAGTTATTAGGTGTTGACGAAAAAGCCACTTTGCAGGAACTAAAGACAGTTTACAGGAATGTGATGAAGGAATGCCATCCCGACAAATTTCAGGAAGGTGCAGAACAGCAAGAAGCGCAGGAGAGAAGTAAAAAAGTAATTGAGGCCTATCATTTCTTAGTTAGCATTTCTGCTGAAACACATGCTGCTGCTTTCGAAAATTATACAAATGTTGTTTCCACCTCCACGATAGTAGATTTAAACTATAAGGGCGGTAACTTACATATTACTTACGCAGAAGGAAACAGTTACGAGTACTTTGATGTGCCAAAGGCACTGTATATAAAACTGGTAAATGCAGATACTCCCGTAAGGTTTGCCCGCAGGCACATTTGCGGTTCATTTATATACAGGGAAGTAAGCAAAGCTACTGTAAGTTAATTTTCACTGCCAGCCCGAATGTTGTTCAAGGTCTTAGCGCAGTGAGACCTTGAACGTAAGATAAATATAGGTCTCTGACCTCGTGTCTTTGCAACAATTGTCCCGCTCAACGGGAAGACGAACCACTTAGCGTATGGAATAACCTATTTTTTCTGGCGCTTAGCTTCTATATGATCTTCTGAACACTTCGTAGAATGTAGAGGAATCGACGAACTGCTTAAATAGGACTTGTTATGTAGAACAGTTTAGAAACTGATTTTGACAATTGTAAACCTTTCGTCTTCTTCCTGCTTTTGTATAGTGGCCACATATTCCTGCTTGCCGGTTTGCACAACGGAACGGGCAAACAGCGCATACCCTGCCTTATCAGCAGGCCATTTCACATAAGTTCTGTTGGCCGAGCCCCCTTTATCAATAACGATGGATACAAAGCCGGCAAGGCTTTTGGCAGCTTTGTCAACATCCAGCATTTCAATATTCGGGTTTTCCAGGTCGTTGCCGGCATTGCGAAGGTGGTCGGGGTAAAACATAACCAGCTTGTCATCGTCATAAAAAACACTGGTGCCGCTATATTCACCGCCAAACTGAAGCTTAAACACGGGCTTTTGCCACAGCAGCTTTTTGTCTTTATCAAAATACTGAACCAGCAAATTACCAAATACAATGGCCACATTGGTTGAATGAGCCCTCATTTTCGCCGGGGCTGATTGTTCCCAAACCACATACATACCTCCGTCTTTGTTTACGTGAAAGCTTTGAAGCGAAAGACCGTTGATGTATCCGTCTTGTTGTTGTTTTTTATCATCCAACATATTGAACAGCTTTAGCAGGTCCATAGATATTTTACCGCCCAATAGCTTTTCTAATTTGCCATCCCCGGTAAACCTTCCTATAAAATAACTGTTTACTTTATAAGGATGGAGCAAAATTTTTTTTCCTTGTTCGCGGCCGCGGGCTGTAATGTACATAGTGCCATCTGTGCCGGGTACCAGCTTTACTTCACCAGTCAGCATATTACCGGCATATTCAGCTTTGTAAGATTTCAGGTAATTCTTATCAGATTTTTTAAACTGGTATACCCAGTAGATGTTGTCGTCTTTTCGGTCTTCAATATTACCACTCTGAACCAGTGTGTAAATATATCCGTACTTATCTGCCGATACATCAAGCACTTTTGCTTCGCTGGGTGTTTGGTCTACCATATAGACAGATGCGTCGTCAGAGTATCCAGTCCACCGGGTTAGGGGTATGGTATAGTCGGCCGTAAACAGGGGCTTCATATTTTCGTCCCATTCACCCACCGATATTACGCTATGGCCTGCATCTGCATATTTTGATGTGGTGGCTGTCAGCAACCTTTCGCCGTCCCAGGTTTGTTTTACGTTGAATGACGAGGCCGTCCTGATAGCATGATCTTTTTTACTGTTCCATATATCTATTTTGCTGTTCTCAATCTGGATGGGCGATTTTTCTTCTTTCAGTACCTTCCCGTCATTCCCATACAGCTGGTAGTATACCGGGTAAGTGTCATTATCCTTTTTGTTTAGAAAAAAACTGACAATCCTGTCTTTGACAGGTATATTGGTGATGTTGATGTAGTCGTCTGGTTTAATGATGGCAACTTCTGTATTGAGCTGCACCTGCCGGGTTTTACTAAGGGTTGACACATCAAATGTAGTGATCACGTTTTTGGGTCTGGCACCGGTGAGTGTGCCGCCGGCATTCATTTCATCTACAAAATAATTGTGACCACTAAGGCCCGGAAATTTAATGGTATAGTGTAATTTCGCTTTTTGAGGAAGGACCTCGTCTTTTGAAAAAACCACGTTTTGACTATAGGTGATAGAGCCAGTTAACAGGAAAAGAGCAAGCAGAAATTTCGAATGTAATTGGATCTTTTTCATAATATTTTCTCTTGGTGATTTAGCGGTTCGGATGTACTTTTTCTGATATGATTGCAATATACATACAAAATGGAATTTTCAAAATTTGCGGCTCAGTGCATAAACATATGCAGATGGCAATTGCGAGAAGGCCCATTCACACTATGTGTTTTTTCGCTGCTTCTCGCCTGTGTTGGTGTACTTCACTCACGAACACTTGTACTAACAGGGCCTCGAAGTGGTTCTGAACGGTCTCGAAGTGGCATTTGACCACTTCGAGGTGGTCTTTTACTACTTCGAAGTGGTTGCGAACCACTTACCAAGCGGCTTTGGACCAATAAGAGGGCGTTCCGGACCACTTAAACTGGTAGTAAATTCCCACAACCATTCAAAAAAGCCGAAAAAACAAGGATATTTTTCCCACTTGGCAAAAATTACAAAATCCTGGTCGACTACCTTCTTGATTATTTTCGCTGCGGTTTTGGTTATTCTAACCCGTATTTAAAACCAAGCATCATAAAATATTTCTTTAATTTTTTCCATCGGTAACTGTCAAAAGGCGGAATGTCTATTAAATCATCTGAAGTCTTATAACTGTTACAATGAAAGCAAATGTCTACAAAAGATGTTCTTCCATCTTTGAACAGAAAAATAGCTTGTCTCGGTACAAAACAGCCCCCCTGAGAAATGGCAGAACCTTTAAAAGTTCGGCTCATTATTCGAATTAATAAATCAACTTGTTTGCCTTTAATTAATTGTTGCTCTTTAATAATGCTTTCATTTGGCCTGCCCGAATTCAGAAGATTGGGGAAAGGAATTATTTTTCCTCCGTTGTCAAAAGCAACATCCGTGGACCCAAAAACAAGGTCATGACTTACCAACACTATTGAATCCGCATCCCTGAATTTATTTATCAACCATTGTTCTTTGATAGATTGTCCAAACGTCAAATTAAATATCAATAAAGTAATTATGGAAGTCAATTGGATTTGTCTCATAAAAAATTCTGACTAAGTTAATTTGTTTATGACGTTGTGGCAATTGAAAAACGTAGGTAACAATTAACCACAAAAGTAAAATAGCAATTTATAGCTGAGGGCTTAACGTTCAGCTACAATTTTATTAAAACACTTTTATCGGCCGGCTTTTGACTGCCTAAGTTTAAAAGCAGCCATTGCTTCTCTAGCTCTTTCCAAATATTTTTGCTTGTCTGTCTCATATTGAGCAGATAACTTTGCTCTTATCTCCCGCATGTATTCCACTGCATGAAAATCTTTGTCTGCTGTTTTACTCACTGTCTGTTGCATACGTTACTTCTTTTGGTGTTCTGATATCAATTGTCTGATATCCAAATTTAAGATTAATAGAATTATATTGTTTGATGCGAAAGAAATTGACCATATGCTTAAAGTTCCAACTTACTAAACTGTCTACCTTGATAATAGTTGAAATGGCAATATGCTGTGCGTCAGAAAAATATTTTGGTGTCAGTGCTCCTTCTTTAACATAATTGTCGGCAAGGTTTAGCTGCTCATCGGTAATACTGATTAGTTCTAAAAATTCAGCAGGGATTGTTTCTGGCAACAAACGTACTCTCAAAGGTGCGTCTTGAAGTTCACCGATTGTAATGTCTGACAAAACGATTGTAAATTTCCCTTGTCTTGCTTGCTCAATAAAAGGAACTGTCCACAAGGAAAACTCCTTATCAAGGAAGCCGCCCCAAACAGATGTGTCAACGTAAAATTTCATTTCGCTAAGTTACGGTTTTTTGTATGTGTTAGCTGGAAGTCGCTTGCAGCAAACATTAAAGTGTTTATGACATTGTGGTAATTGAAAAACTTCAGGTTCAATTAACCACACAAGCAAAATAGCAATTTATAGCCGAGGGCTTAACGTTCAGCCACAATTTTATTAAAACACTTTTATCGGCCGGCTTCTTCTTGATAAAGTCAATAGATATCAATATCCAGTTCCAACTCCGCTTCTACTAAACATTGTAATGTATTTGTTGTAAAGTGATAACCTGGGGTAAAACCATGATAATATTATTGCACAATTTTAAATTCTGCGTTCACCATATTAGCAAGTGCCTTGATCTGCTCTGTTCTCGGTTTGATGATTTCGTTTACAAACTTCTCAGCTACATCCCCAATAAATTCATTTCGCCGCTGGGTGTTATCACCAACAGCATTCGTTACTGATTTAACCGATTTGCAAGTATTAGTATTCATCACTAACACACCTGCTGATCAACTAACCATTCGCTTCAGTTGTTGGTCAAAAGACACACTTGTCCCGACATGCTTGCGAGAACAATGGCGGTGCTGCCCTCCTCCATTTTTCATTTTCCAATTTTCACATTATCAAATTAGCACATTTTCCAATTATCCCTTCTTCACATTATCACATTACCTCATTACCTCATTAGCACATTACCTATCTTTATCGCATGACCGACCGCAAAAAATACGCTGATAAATACCAGGATATATACAACAACCTTAACCCTCAACAGCAACAAGCAGTTGACAATATAGAAGGACCCGTAATGGTAATAGCCGGACCGGGGACAGGCAAAACACAGATACTGAGTGCCCGGATAGGCAAAATATTAATAGACACCGATACTGCACCCAACAGCATCCTCTGCCTAACCTATACCGATGCAGGAGTGGTAGCCATGCGTAAAAGATTATTGAGCTTTATTGGCCCCGATGCCTATAAGGTGAACATCTATACTTTTCACGCCTTTTGCAACGATATTATTCAGGACAATCTCTCCCTGTTTGAAAAGAATTCCATGGATCCGATTTCGGATCTGGAAAAGATTGAAATGTACAAACACCTCATAGATACCTTTCCAAAAAATCATCCGCTCAAAAGATATCGCGGCGATGTGTACTATGAAATCAACAACCTGCAATCGCTCTTCAGCACCATGAAGCGGGAAGGTTGGTCGCCGGCTTTTATCAACAGCAAAATAGACGAATACATTCAAGACCTGCCCACCCGTGATGGGTATGTAGCCAAACGTGCAACCGGTTCTTTTAAAAAGGGCGACATCCGTACCGACAAAATTGCGGAGGCAACAGAAAAAGTAGAAAAGCTACGAGCTGCAGTCAATGAGTTTGACCGCTTTCAGCAACTCATGCTTAGCCGCAATCGCTACGATTTTGACGACATGATTAATTGGGTCATCAAAGCATTTGAAGATAACCCGCAACTGCTGAGCCGCTACCAGGAGCAGTTTTTATACATATTGGTAGATGAATACCAGGATACAAGCGGCACCCAAAACAAATTGGTACAACTGCTCATTAACTACTGGGAAAAACCCAATGTATTTGTAGTGGGCGATGATGACCAAAGCATCTATCGTTTTCAGGGAGCCAACGTAGAAAATATGCTGGCTTTTGCGAACAGCTATAAAAAAGATTTGCTCACCGTTGTACTGACCAACAACTACCGCTCAGTACAACCGATACTCGATGTATCCAAATCGCTGATTGACCGAAATGTTGACAGGCTGATCACACAAATGGAGGGCCTTACCAAAGACCTTGTTTGCAGCAACCAACATTGGAAAAGTATTGCCGATATAGATTGTCAGCCGGAGGTAAAGGAATATGAAACGCAGCGCCACGAAATGATCCACCTGACCTTGCAGGTTGAAAAACTTTTACAACAAGGTGTAGAACCCGGGAAGATTACCATCATTTACAAAGAGAACAAGTATGGCGTGGAATTGGCGACCTATTTCAAACTGAGAAACATACCGGTGTACAGCAAGCGAAAACTGAATATCCTCGAAATTCCCTTGGCAAAAAAGATTGTTACTATTCTCAACTACCTGGCTGCAGAACACGATATTCCCTATGGTGGCGATGAGCTGTTGTTTGAAATATTGCATTATGATTTCTTCCAGAATTCTGCAATAGAAATAGCCAAACTTTCGGTAGAAGTTGCTGATAAAAAGTTTGGCGGTGAAAAAACATCACTCAGGCGACTGTTGCATGAAAAAGCGACCAAACCAAACATGCAATTGTTTGAATCTTCCTTTCCCGAAAGCATGAAGAAAGCAAGTGCCATTATAGAACAGTTGATATCAGCCGTTCCCAACGTGACCTTGCAAATGCTGGTAGAAAAAGTGATCAGAGAAACGGGCATTTTGGCTGCTGTATTGACCAATGCCGATAAGCTTTGGCTGATGCAGGTACTAACTGCACTGTTCGATTTTATAAAAGAAGAAACCCGGCGAAACCCTATGCTTCGCTTGGAAGCATTGGTAAACATCTTTGATTTGATGACCAAAGAAAATCTTTCCATACCATTGGTGCAGGTGAGTGGAAATGAAAAGGGAATCAATTTATTGACTGCTCACGGATCTAAGGGGTTGGAATATGAATATGTATTTATTGCAGGTGCCAATGCCGGCAATTGGGAAAAGAAACGAAAGCCGGGCGGTGGTTATTCATTTCCTGATACCATGTTTGATTCGGCATCTACTCATAGCGACGAAGAAGAGTTGCGGCGACTTTTTTATGTAGCACTCACAAGAGCACAGAAACATTTATCCATCTCTTACTGCCGCTTCAAAAATGATGGCAAAGAAATGGAACCTACTATGTTTATTGCTGAGATACAAGAGCAGCATTTACTGCCTGTAGAAAAAATATATGTGGATGATGTGGTATTGGCAGAGTTTGCTGTACTACAGCTAAACGAAACTTTACAACCTGAAATAGCAAAAATAGAAGCAGACTTTTTGGGCCGGCAGTTGGACAAGTTTGTCATGAACGTAACAGCGCTGAATAACTACATCAACTGCCCATTGAATTTTTATTATAACAATCTCATCAGGGTTCCTTCGGGCAAGAATGAAGCTACTGAGTTTGGCTCTGCAGTACACCATGCATTGCAACGGTTGTTTGAGAAAATGCAGAAAGAGAACCACACCTTTCCATCAAAGCAGGAGTTTATCGGAGATTTTAACTGGTTCATGCACCGGCATAGAGAATCATTTACCAAAGAACAATTTGCCCGAAAGATGGAGTATGGACAGGATGTTTTGAGCAATTACTATGATAAATACATTGAAACATTTAATAAGGTAGTGGTGGTAGAACGAAACCTGAAAAATGTAGTGGTCAATGGCGTACCGCTCAAAGGTAAACTCGACAAACTGGAGTTTGATGGCAAGATGATCAACGTAGTAGATTATAAAACAGGCGATATAGACAAGGCATTGCCAAAACTAAAAGGCCCCAACGAAAAAGAACCGGAAGGAGGCAGCTATTGGCGGCAGGCCGTTTTTTATAAAATATTGGTTGACAATCTGGAGAATAAAGACTGGCAGGTGGTAAGTACAGAATTTGATTTTATTGAGCCCGACAAGAAGAAAAATTACCGGAGAGAAAAAGTGGTCATTTCGCCTGCTGATATTACCACGGTTAAAGAGCAGATAACCACTGTTTGGCATAAGATCCAAAATCGTGAATTTTATACCGGATGTGGCAAAGAAACATGTCATTGGTGCAATTTTGTAAAAACAAATGAACTGGCCATTGCTTTTCATGATCCAAACGATGATGAAGACAACGATGATTTCGGCAGGGAATTACACCAGGAACTCTATTAGTGTTTCACTCATAAATAACTTATAAATCAACACTACCCATACTGCTTATAGATATTTGCAGCTAAGTTTGCACCGAACTGATGAATTCATGAAGAAACAATTTACTTTTTTTTCAATACTCGCACTGTTCGCTGTTACTGTTATTAATGTAATGTGCCTGTCCGGTTGTGCCAATATCATTCCGCCTGCAGGCGGTCCTAAAGACACCTTGCCGCCTGTATTAATCAATGCATTTCCAAAAGATTCTGCCATTAATTTCAAGGGCAACAAAATAACACTCACTTTCAATGAATATATAGAGGTGCAGGAACAATCAGCCAATCTCGTGTTTTCTCCAACGCCTTCAAACATTCCGGTTATCAATTCGCACCTTCGAGAGCTGACAATAAAACTAAAAGACACCCTTGAACCCAATACTACTTACTCCATCAACTTTGGAAATGCTATAAAGGACATTAATGAAGGAAATATTTACAACAACTTTACCTACGTTTTCTCAACCGGAAATACAATAGATGAAAACACTTTTACAGGAAAAGTAGTAATGGCAGAGACCGGTAAAATTGATTCTACATTGATTGTTGTACTCCATAGAAACCTGGAGGATAGTGCAGTGGCCAAAGACAAACCGAGGTACATAGCCAAGTTGGATGGAGATGGAAACTTTCTGTTTAAGCACCTGCCGAAAGGAACATTTGCTGCTTATGCAATACCCAATGATTTTTCCAGGCATTATGAAGATTCAACCAAGCCATTTGCTTTTGCTGAAAAACCCATCAATACTGCCGAAAATGCTCCGATGACTTTGTATGCTTACCAATTAAAAAAAGTAGATACTACAAAGAAAGCACCGTCAAGAAGTGAAAGTGGCAATAAAGATAAATTTGTAAGGTACAATACCAATTTGGAAACGGCCAGGCAGGATTTGCTTAAAAATCTGAGCTTGACTTTCAACAAAAGATTGGCAAGAATTGACACGAGTAAAATAAAACTAACCGGAAGAGATTTTAATGCCATTTCCAATGTAAAAATCGAAATCGATTCGCTGAATACAGCAATGACTTTTGTTTACAATTGGCAGCCTTCAGCTCAGTTATTTTTGATACTCGACTCTATGGCATTTATTGACAGTGCCGGAAATCATCTAGCCAAAAATGATACGCTTAGGTTTATTACCAAATCATCAGAAGATTATGGTAGTTTGAAATTGCGTTTCAATAACTTGGACTTTTCTAAAAATCCAGTACTGCAATTGGTACAAAACGACAACATCATAGAATCCACTCCATTAACCCAACGGGATTGGTATCGGAAATTATTTCCACCCGGAGAATACGACATTCGCATTTTGTATGACGCCAATAATAACGGGGTTTGGGATCCGGGCCATTTCTTTGGACTGCACGTACAGCCCGAGGTTGTTTTATTTTTAGATTCAAAGCTACAAGTGCGAAGCAATTGGGACAATGAGAAGGTGATAACGCTCCGCTAAAATCTATAAAGCACTTTAAATAAGAGCTTTGTTCCATTTTCAGATACAGACACAGAATTTAGAGATCCTCCATCAACCAATGCAGCAATCCCAATGTCAACTTTTTTGTTTATCATCAATCCGCCTTTCAGATGTATTGCCGCCCAATTCTTATACCGGCTTAAAGTGCCTTCATTATAAACATTTCCAGAACTAGTAAGTTTAACGGTATACTCATTTACAGGGTAAGTAGAAAAGTTTACGCCAAAAGATCCACCACCGTATAGGGATACTTTTTTTATACCCAGAAAATTATACAATATGCTGAAAGAAGGCATGATGTTATGCTGACGTATTTTATATTCAGTAATAGAAGACTGTTGTACATATATTCCTTGCGCATTCAACGAATGGTAGGTTAATTCAAGCCTTAATATGGTTTTTTGCATATTCCTTCCTGGTGTAAAGTCAAAGCCTACACCAATTAAGGGAGTAACAGACTGCTTAAATACCAAATCTGAGTAATTAGTTGATACCTTTTCAGTAAAGCTTAATGACTGAATTGCTACGCCTCCTCCTGCCAAAAAGAAACTCGATTTCACTTCACTTTTTAATTTCTTTACTCCATAATCATTGCTTGCATTCACTGAAACAATAAATTTTTTCAAATCACTTTCACTGTACTCGGCAGCTTGCAGTGCTTCTTGTTGCCTTTTATCCACTTTGTAATTTACTGCTTTTAATAATTGGCCTCTAAAGCCATAATCAGTTCGAATTAAAGCTTCTGATTTTTGCGACACTGAGTTAGAGTACATCAACTCTTTTGAGGAGTCTCTGGAAGATTGATAAATTTTGTATTGTAATTCTTCAATTTTTCCATCACCATTTTGAAAGTAGTAATGATCTTTTGCATCAATGAATTCAAAGAGTGATAATGGGTTTCCTTGAACTACAACTCTTAAGAAAACGGTATCAAGTCTATTTCGATTATCATCCTTCGGGTCTAAATTTGTAAAATCAACCGACCTCATATCCACATTTACGATTGCTTTTATATACCTGTCATAGCCAATTACTTCAAATGCTGATATGTCATTTGGCGTAAGCGACAACTCAGTATTTCCGGATGGTCTGAATTGTATAACCTTTGGATTGATATCCCAGTTGCGGTAGTTAATCATTCCCGAATCTTTTGTTCCATCATTCTTAATGATATATCCTGACAAATAGTTCTTTTGCGAAAGCGCAGCAAGTGGAAATAGGATCACTAATAATAGAATAAGGGTCTTTGTTTTCAACATAAATATGCATTATAAGGGCAAATATATATCGTCAAAATATATATCCAAAATTAAATTGAAGTAGTTTGTTCAAATGAATTAGATACATGCCATTGTATTAAATGCCTTGCCCTACTTACATTTGCACCATGCAACTCCCTTCTTCTCTATTACAAAATGCAGTAAATGAATTTTCAAAGTTGCCGGGCATTGGTAAAAAAACCGCTTTGCGTTTGGTATTGCACTTGCTAAAACAGGATTTGGCTTCCGTAGAAAATTTTGGAGAAACAATAGCCAAAATGCGGAAAGAAATCAAATTTTGCCAGCGATGCTTCAATATCAGTGATGCAGATATTTGCTCAATCTGTTCCAATAGTATGCGGCAGCAGCATACTATTTGTGTAGTAGAAAATATCAGGGACGTAATAGCTATAGAAAGTACACAACAGTTCAACGGAACCTATCATGTACTTGGGGGAGTTATTTCTCCATTAGACGGAATAGGTCCTGACCAGTTAAGCATTGAATCGCTTATTGAGCGCATAGCAAAAGAAAAAACGGAGGAATTAATATTTGCACTCAACCCAAATATTCAGGGCGATACAACCATCTATTACATACAAAGAAAATTGCACCAGCCCAATTGCAAGGTAACTTCCATAGCTAGAGGTATTGCCTTTGGTGGCGAACTGGAATATGCGGATGAATTGACCTTGGCGCGGAGTATTAGCAACCGTTTGCCTGTATCTCTTTATGTAAAGTAACATACATAACAATTCATTATTCCTTTTTATGCCCTTTTTTACAGTTTGAGAAAATTTATAACATTGGTCATTTTTTTGTAAAAAATCTTGTCTTAGATTGCAGTTATGAATAAGAAACTGAAAATAGCTACCGGAATTTTTATCATATGCCTTTTAGTAGGTTCTGCTGTTGCATATTTTATGTGGAACAAACCCCACAGAGATGTTGCAGATGAAAAAGGTATTCAAACCCCAGCTGCCTTGATTGTAAAAGATTATCAGGCAAATGAACAAACAGCCAATACAAAATACCTGGATAAAGCTATTGAAGTGACAGGTATTATAACCGAGGTTAAAACCAATCAGGAAGGAAAAACAACTATAATGCTGGCATCCGAAGATGCATTTACTGGAGTTTTTTGCACTTTAAAAGAGAATGCCCCCAATATGACAGTTGGGTCCTCTGTTACACTCAAGGGCATTTGCAGCGGTATGCTGAGCGATGTAAGAATAAGGGATGCTATAGTAATGGACAAATAAAAGTTGACGAATTATGAAAAAGTATATTGTTTTAGCAATTGTTTCGGGAGTTTTTGTCTATAGCTGCAAGCACGAAATCGTAAATCCGGGTGGCAACAATCCGATAGATTCTACACCAATCACAACAGGCATTTGTTTTCAGCGAGATATTTTACCAATTTTTGTTTCCAATTGCGCTAAAAGTGGGTGTCACAATACCCAAAGTCATGAAGGTGATTACGTTTTGGATACCTATGGTCATATTGTATATAAAGGCATAAAACCTGGTAATGGTAGTGGAAGTAAAATTTATCAGACTCTTGTGAATTCCGATATTGGTGACAGAATGCCGCAATATCCTAGTCCGCCATTAACAAGTACACAAATAGCCATGATAAAGCAGTGGATTGACGAAGGGGCTAAAAATACTGTCAATTGCATATCTGCTTGCGATCCCAATGCCTTTACTTACGCTGCCGTTATTAAGCCAATTATAGATGTAAACTGTTATGGCTGTCACAACAATTCATCGGCAGGGGGTGGATATAGTTTTAGTGGATATTCGGGTTTAAAAGTTGCGGTGACAAATGGGCGTTTGTTGGGTACAATAAACCATTTAGCAGGATTCTCTGTTATGCCTCAGGGAGGGGTTAAACTAAGTGATTGTAAAATTCAGCAAATAACTGAATGGGTTAATGCCGGTGCCCCAAACAATTAATAATAAATTATGAAAAAAAATCTTTCAGCAGCACTTATATTTAGCAGTATTCTTATAATACAAGGTTGTTATTATGATAAGGAAGAATTGGTTTATCCACCCAATACAAACACCTGCGACACATTGAATATGACCTATACCAAGGACATACAATCAATCATAATTGCCAATTGCAATTCTTGTCACGCTGCCCCTGCAGGTGCTGGAGGTGGCATTGTTCTTGATAACTATGCTCAGTTAAAATTGTATGCAGATGCTGGAAACCTTGTAAACAGGTTGATTACCACAGACGCGTCATTGCTGATGCCAAAGGGTGGTCCAAAGCTATCAGATTGCAATATTGCTAAAATCCAGGCATGGGTAAATGCCGGTGCTCCAAATTAATTTCAACCATTAAAAAAGAAAAAAATGAAAAAAGTATTGTCGGTTTTGTTTTCAGTTGCTTTGTTTGCTTTTTCGGCAAGTGCTCAGAAAATTTACAGCACAAAGTCCGGATCAGTATCCTTCTTCAGCAAAGCACCTTTGGAAGATATTACAGCTAAAACCTCAGAGGTTGAAAGCAAAATGGCGCCTTCAAATGGGCAATTACTATTTATGCTGCTTATCAAAGGCTTTCATTTCAAAAATCAATTGATGGAAGAGCATTTCAATGAAAACTATATGGAAAGTACAAAGTTTCCAAAAAGTGATTTCAAAGGGGTTATTACCAATATCAAAGAAATCAATTTTGAAAAGGATGGCAGCTATCCTGCAACTGTTAAAGGCAATCTAACCATACATGGTGTAACCAAAGAAGTGCAAACCACAGGAACCATTGATGTTAAGAACGGAAAGGTTTCTGCAAAATGCAAATTCGATATTAAAACAAAGGAATATGGAATAACCGGAGCTTATATTGGAACTAAAATTTCAGAAACGATTAATATTACTGTTGATTGCCAGTATGAGTAAAAGAGTTATATAGTTTGACCAATAGAAACAGAAACATAAATAACCAAAAGCTTATGAAAAAGAAAATTGTTTTTATATTAATCGCATCTTTCATTACTTCTGGTCTGATTGCACAAGAAGTGGATTTGTTTAAAACGATGGATGATGATGCAAAAAAAGCTGAAAGTAAAAGAACTGATTTTGCCATAGCTACTTTTAAAACAACACGACTAATCAATGGCCATTCAGTTGAAAATGTAGGAAGAGGTGTTTTGGATTTAAAAATTTCTCACCGCTTTGGAACCTTGAATAAAGGTGGGTATGAGTTATTCGGATTGGACAATGCTTCAATGAGAATGGGGCTAGATTATGGCGTTACCGACCGATTTATGATTGGCATTGGGAGAAGTACATTTGAAAAGCAATATGACGGATTTTTCAAGTATAAATTGCTTCGCCAATCGTCTGGCTTCAAGAATATGCCCGTCACCGTTAGCCTCGTTGGTTCTATGATGTTGAAAACACTAAGAGATCCCGACCCCACCATGAAAAGAAATTTTAGTGATAAATTATTTTACACTTACCAATTATTAATAGGAAGAAAATTTAGCCCAGGAACATCTTTACAGCTTATGCCAACTGTTGTTCACTACAACTTGGTACCCCTTGCCAAGAATAAAAATGACATCCTTGCTTTAGGAATAGGTGGCAGGCAAAAAATTTCTAAAAGAGTTAGTCTGAATGCAGAATATTACTACGTATTACCTTCAACAAAACTGGAAGGGACCTACAATTCCTTGGCTTTAGGAGTTGATATAGAAACCGGGGGACACGTTTTTCAACTACACTTTACTAATTCAACTGGAATGACAGAGCGGACATTCATTTCTGAAACAACCGGCTCGTGGGGAAAAGGCGATATCCATTTTGGCTTTAATATTTCCAGGGTTTTCACCATTGGCAAAAGAAAAGCTTGATAGGTATTTATATCCATTTAATTTTAGGATGGCCTATTTGTAAATTTTTATAGTTAGACCATTTAGAATATGTCCTTATTCTAAATGGTCTTTTTTTATTCTTTTATTGTAAGGATATTTCACCCAATTATCCGAACCAATCATTAATTGTTTTGTTTTACCATTAGCTTGACATATTTTTGTATTTCAGCAGGCGGATTTGTTTATTGTTCACCCTGCTGAATTTACCGGCTTAGCCAACTGAACTAATAAACGACTCCTCGCTGTATTTACTCCAGTTAGCTTCGTTAAATAGTTCAAGCATTACATTTTTTTAATTAGCCTTTGTGCCTCTATTTGTCATTCGTGTCTTAGTGGTTCAAATGCAATAAAGTTGAACCATTATGGATATACGAAAAGCATTAGAAAATCGCATCTTAATTATTGACGGCGCTATGGGCACCATGATACAGCGGTACAAACTGTCCGAAGCGGATTATCGGGGTGAGCGTTTCAAAGACTGGCATACGGATGTAAAAGGCAACAATGACTTGCTTAGCATTACCCAGCCTCAAATTGTTGAAGCTATTCATTTAGAATATCTACAAGCAGGCGCTGACATCATTGAAACCAATACTTTTAGCAGCACCAACATAGCACAAGCTGATTACGATATGCAATCAATAGCTTATGAATTGAATGTAGCTTCGGCCAAATGTGCCAGAAATGCCATTGATAAATACCATGCTACTTCCGAAGGTAAAGACAAGAAGGGCGCATGGGTGGCAGGTGCCATTGGTCCATTGAATAAAACCCTTAGCCTTTCCCCCGATGTAAACAACCCCGGCTACCGCGCTGTCACTTTTGATGAAGTAGCAGCCGCTTATACCGAACAAATAAAAGGATTGGTTGATGGAGGAGTTGACCTGTTGTTGATTGAGACCATTTTTGACACACTTAATGCAAAGGCCGCCATTTTTGCTATTAAAAAGTTTTTTAGAGAAAATGAAACGGCTGAGTTGCCCATCATGATCAGTGGTACCATCACCGATGCTTCCGGAAGAACATTAAGCGGACAAACACTCGAAGCATTTTACAATAGTGTTCGTCATGCACGTCCTTTAAGCATAGGATTGAACTGTGCATTAGGAGCATCAGAAATGAGACCCCACATTGAAGAGTTAAGCCAAATAGCAGAATGCTATACCTCGGCATATCCCAATGCGGGGCTCCCGAACGAGTTTGGTGAATATGATGAGCAGCCTGAGCAAACAGCGCACATAATAGAGGAGTGGGCAAAAGAAGGATTTGTAAATATTGTAGGCGGCTGTTGTGGTACCACTCCCGATCACATAAAACATATAGCACAAGAAGTGAAAAAATTTGCTGCCAGAAGAGTACCCTTGACAATGGAAATTAGTGAGCAGCTTTAATTGAACCACAAAGGCTGTTATGACGCAGAGCAACACAGAGAAAATCCCATTAAGCCAAAGAGAAAATTTTTTGGCTAAGGAAGTAATTGATATTGCCTTTCGTTTACATAAAACTTTGGGTCCAGGTTTATTAGAAAGTGTATATGCAAAGTGTTTTTATTTTGAACTAGAAAAAGGTGGAATTCCATTCGTAAAAGAAAGAATGGTTACCTTAATTTATGTTGGATTAGCTATTGAAAATGGTTTAAAATTGGATATCCTAGTTGATGATCTACTTATTCTTGAGTTAAAAGCTCAAGAAAACTTTCATCCGGTTTGGGAAGCCCAATTGTTAAGTTATTTGAGGCTTACTCAAAAACGAATCGGATACATAATCAATTTCCATGTTCCATTAATGAAAGATGGATTTAAAAGAATGATATTATAAACGTCGTGCCACTCTGTGCCGCTGCGCCTCTGTGGTTCTTAAAAAATACCATTTGCCTTAATGGCCACAAATAAAAAAACATGAACATTATCAAACCATACCTCCGTTTAGCAGGCCTTGAGCCACTGGTCATTCGTCCAGAGACAAACTTTGTAAACGTAGGCGAACGAACCAACGTAACCGGTTCCAAAAAATTTGCTCGCCTCATTCGTGAAAGCAAATATGAGGAAGCCCTATCCGTAGCTCGCCAACAAGTAGAAAACGGCGCACAGATTTTGGATGTAAATATGGACGATGCACTACTGGAAGGTGTTAGTGCAATGACCACTTTTATCAATTTACTTCAGGCAGAACCCGACATTGCCCGCATCCCCATCATGATCGACAGCTCTAAGTTTGAGATCATAGAAGCGGGTCTGAAATGCGTTCAGGGAAAGTGCATTGTCAACTCCATCAGCATGAAGGAAGGAGAGGCTAAATTTATAGAACAGGCCTTTATTTGTCAGGCTTATGGTGCAGCTGTTATTGTAATGGCATTTGACGAACAAGGACAGGCAGATACCAAACAACGGAAAGTAGAAATCTGCGAAAGGGCCTATAAAATTCTGACCGAGCAAGTTGGATTCGATCCACAGGATATCATTTTTGATCCCAATATTTTTGCTGTAGCTACCGGTATCGAAGAGCACAATAATTATGCTGTTGACTTCATAGAAGGCACCCGGGAGATAAAACAAAAGATGCCTTTGGCAAAAGTGAGTGGAGGGGTTAGCAATATCTCTTTTTCATTTCGTGGAAATGACCATGTAAGAGAGGCGATGCATGCCGTATTCCTATACTATGCCATCAAAGCTGGCATGGACATGGGTATTGTAAATGCGGGTCAGTTAGTCATCTACGATGAGATAGAGCCTGAGCTGAAAAGGCTCTGCGAAGACGTTTTGCTCAACAGAAACAATGACAACAACGAAGCAACGGAAGCACTGATTAATTTTGCCGAAACAGTAAAAGCAAAAGGAAAGGAAATTGTAAAAGATGAAGCATGGAGAAATGAACTTGTAGAAAAAAGGTTGGCGCATTCTCTGGTAAATGGAATAACAGACTATGTAGAAGCAGACACGGAAGAAGCCCGGCAGAAATATCCCAAGCCACTTGATGTAATTGAAGGTCCATTAATGGATGGAATGAATATAGTGGGTGATTTGTTTGGTAGTGGTAAAATGTTTCTGCCACAAGTAGTAAAAAGTGCCCGGGTTATGAAGAAGAGTGTGGCTTATCTCTTCCCATTTATTGAGGCAGAGAAAGAAGAAAGAAAACAAGCGCACCTTGCTGCAGGAACAATAAATCTGGAAGCTGCAGGAGCACCAAAAATTTTATTGGCAACAGTAAAAGGCGATGTACATGATATTGGAAAAAATATTGTAGGCGTTGTACTTGGATGCAATGGTTATGACATAATAGACCTCGGCGTAATGGTATCTGCTGATAAAATTTTAGAGACTGCTCAAAGAGAAAAGGCGGACATTATAGGATTGAGTGGATTAATAACACCTTCATTGGATGAGATGGTTCACATCGCTCATGAAATGAAGCGCCGGAATATGAATCAGCCATTGCTGATTGGAGGTGCAACTACCAGCAAGATGCATACCGCAGTTAAAATCGCACCACAATATGATCATGGCGTGGTGCATGTTTTAGATGCTTCCAGAAGCGTAACAGTAGTGAGCAATCTCTTGAACAAAGATTCAAAAGAAGAATTTTTGACAAAGACTAAAAGTGATTATGAGGAGCTTCAGAATCAGTTTCTGAGTAAACAGCGGAATAAAATTCTTATCCCATATGAAGAAGCTGTGGTAACAAGAGAATATTTGGATTGGAAAAACTATAGTCCTGTAAAGCCTAAAGTAGATGGAATAAAAGTATTCAAAGATTTTGATCTTGCTACCATTGCCCGTCACATAGACTGGGGACCATTCTTTATTGGCTGGGAAATGCCAGGTCATTTTCCTGAAGTTTTAAGTGATCCGATTTTTGGTGTGGAAGCAACTCGTTTGTACAACGATGCACAGAAAATGGTAGAGAAAATCATTGCAGAAAAATGGTACACTGCAAATGGAGTCATTGGTTTTTGGCCGGCCAATAGCAATGGCAGGGATACCATAACCTTACAAACAGAGGATGGGGAGGTAAAACTGGAGTCGCTACGGCAGCAGATGAAGAAAGCAATGGGGCAGCCCAGTTTTTCTTTAGCAGATTTTGTAATGCCTGCTCAGGCTGATAATGCCAAAGAAGAAAGTCCGGAGAAAACAGATTATATGGGTGCTTTTGCCGTTACAGTAGACGGTGCACGAAAGCACATTGATCGCTTTGCAGCAGACCATGATGAATACAATAAAATATTGGTGCAAATATTAGCTGATCGTTTTGTAGAAGCATTTGCAGAGTGCTTACATGCTGATGTAAGAAAAGATTACTGGGGTTACGAACCTTCTGAAACATTGACCAACGAACAAATGATCAGAGAAGAGTATAAAGGGATCAGACCAGCACCCGGGTATCCGGCATGTCCCGACCATACTGAAAAAGTTAAGCTTTTTTCACTGATGAATGTAACAGAAAATATAGGTATAACCCTGACTGAAAGTCTGGCAATGAATCCACCTGCTTCTGTTTGTGGTTGGTACTTTGCACATCCGCAGAGCCATTATTTTGGTTTGGGAAAAATAGGGAGAGACCAGTTAAGCGACTATACAAAGCGAAAAAATATGACCATAGAAGAAACTGAGAAATGGTTGAGACCAGTGTTGGATTAATTATTTTTATTCAAACATCAATTAAGAAAATGGTACACCTTAATTATTGCAATAAAGAAATGTATGCCTTTCACTTCCAATTAATTTTCTAATGGTTATAGTTATTCAATGTACAGACAAAGTTGGTTTAGTGGCCGCCATCTCGGTTATCATGGCTAAGGAAAAGATTAACATTGTTTCCATGAGGGAGCATGTAGATAAATCAGAAAACAGATTTTTTGCAAGGTTGGAAGTAGACTATACACCCAATGCAAATGCCATTGAACAGGAATTGATTAATGCGCTACCTGCCGATGCATTTGTAAAAGTAAATCCGGAACCCAGCAAAAAAATCATATTGCTCGTAACCAAAGAGTATCATTGCCTTGCCGATATCCTTATCCGTAATCATTTTAAAACTTTGGGGGCAACTGTTCAGTGTGTAATTGGCAATCACGAAATTCTGGGTGATGTTTGCAACCGATTTGATGTACCTTTTCATCATGTGGGACATGAAGAAAAATCAAAACCTGAATTTGAAGAGGCGCTGCTCAAAATCATCAATAAATTTCAAGCTGACTTTCTGGTGTTAGCAAAATTTATGAGAATTCTTTCTCCTGAATTCATGCAGAAGTTCCCAATGCGCATCATCAATATCCACCATTCATTTTTGCCAGCTTTTGCAGGGGCCTCTCCTTACAGGCAGGCATACGACCGTGGCGTGAAATTAATTGGCGCAACATCGCACTTCGTCACCGATGAGTTAGATGAAGGTCCCATTATTGCACAGCAAATCATTCCGGTAACACACTCCTTCACTACGGTAGATATGGTAAAGGCCGGCAAAGAGATTGAAACTGCTGTATTGGCCAAAGCAATGCAATTGGTGCTCGAAGATCGCGTAGTAGTTTATAAAAATAAGACGGTAATTTTTGAATGAGGAAATGGACTGTATTTAAATCGTTTCTCATAATTTCTTAAATAGATAGCTTTAATAAAAAAAGAAAGCTCTTTTTCACACCAATTTTTAATTCCACAATTTCCATTGATATTTTTATTTTCTAAAGTTCGTTTTTGAATAAATTCTTTCGCCCTTTTTCATGCGTTCAATAAAAGGATAAATTTATCCCATTCAGATTTTGTAATATTATAAATCAAAATACAGGAAAATAAATTACTGCTGTATTTTTAAATATTACCTAAATTTAGAAGTTTAAATTATTTTGGAATGCTAAAAATTCAACTTTTATTGATAGCTTTTTGCTTTCAGTTTTCTGCTTTTTCTCAAACAGATATTTTGATAGGTTCAGGTTCAGCAGGAAATACTGGCACTACTTATCCTTGCCCCCTTCAGGATTATTACGAAGGAAGTAGGATGCAGTTTCTATATCTGGCATCTGAACTTAGTTCTGCTGGAATGGCACCTGGAACTATTAGTGCTATCAAATTTGATGTAACCAATCTAAATACTTTTTCTGGCTCCATTGAGCAAATGAAAATCAGTATAGGTACAACTAGTAATTCTGGTTTAACTGCTACTACCTGGGAAACCGGATTAACTGATGTTTTTGGACCAGTAAATGATACTCCTGTACTCGGAACCAATACATTTATTTTTTCCTCTCCCTTTTTCTGGAATGGGACCGACAATTTAGTAGTTGAAATTTGTAATGGCGATCCGGCAAATGGTACTGCTACATTTTACACCAATAATCCGACTATTCCCTGGACTACTGGCCTCAGTTTTAATGGTTCTCATAATTACAGGGCTGATAACATTGGCAATCTTTGTGGTACCTCAACAGCCACCAATACCGGATTACAAACTTCAAGACCCAATATCACTTTTACCTGGACAGTTGCTTCTTCAACAGGTTGCTACCTTCCTTCTGGAATTTTAGTGACAAATATTTCTGCTACAGGAGCTGATGCTTCATGGAATGCCCCGGCAGGTGGTGTTACTCCTTTGCAGTATATGTGGGAATTGAGAACCAGCGGTGTTGGAGGAAGTGGTTCAACTGGTTTAGTATCGTCAGGGACAACAGCCACAACATCCGCAACCTTTACCGCACTTAGTCCGGTAACACCCTATAAGCTATATTTTAAGTCAGATTGTGGGGCTGGAAATATGAGTAGCTGGAGTAGTGGATTTTCTTTTATCACAGCATGTACACCTATTGCGGTATTTAATGAGAACTTTGATGCCATCAGTATTCCTAATCTACCCCTATGTTGGTCTAAATTAGTGAGGGTTGCAGGAACTTCAACACCTACAATTACTACTATTTCTGCCGCTGCCAATGTTTATAGTTCTCCCAATGCTATTTCAATGAGTAATTCAAACGCAGCCTTAAATGATGACATAATATTGATAAGTCCGGTTATCAGTAATCTTGGTGCAGGCACACATCGCCTTTCTTTTTATGCAAAAAATTCTGTTGCATCTCAGGATGTGGAAGTTGGTACCCTTGATGATAATACAAGTACTGCCCTTTTTACTCCATTGGAGTTGGTTGATATCGGCACTACATATTCTAAATATACTGTTAGCTTTGCTTCTTATACAGGTACAGATGTTTATATCGGTATTAGAAGATCGGCTGCTATTTTAAGTACTTTCAGCAATGTGTATATTGACAATGTTGTATGGGAAACAATACCGACTTGCCAAGAAGTCACATCCGTGATAAATTCTAACGTCACTTCCTCTGGTGCACAACTAGATTGGACTCCACCAACCGGAGGGGGAACACCTTCCGGATACCATGTTTATTACAGTACATCCCGAGTTGAACCAGTGGACACCACAACAGCCATTGACTCTTCTACAACAAATACAATAATCCTTACCGGTTTCACCCCTGCAACTAAATACTATATTTGGGTAAGGACTAAATGTGGAGGTGGTGATCATAGTCCATGGTCTGTGGTTGATAGCTTGGTTACGGAGTGCGTACCGGTAAATTCATTTGTTGAAAACTTTGATGGGGCAACTGTGCCAAACCTTCCTGTTTGTTGGTCAAAATTAATAAGAGTAACCGGTACAGCAATACCTACTATTACTACCATTACAAGTACCACGAATGCGTACAGTACTCCAAATGCAGTTTCACTATACAATGCCAATGCTTCCCTTACTGATGAAATCATATTGGTAAGCCCTGCTCTCAATAATGTAGGATCAGGAACATTCCAACTTTCTTTTTATGCAAAAAATTCTGTGGCCACACAGGACATTGAGATTGGGACATTGGATAATGCTACTTCATCGGCTACGTTCTCGCCATTGCAATTAGTCGATATTAATACCAGCTATCAGAAGTATACTGTGAGTTTTGCTGGTTATACAGGTAGCGATATGTATGTAGGAATAAGAAGGGCAGCATCTACACTTAGTACCTACAGTTATGTATATGTTGATAATGTTGTGTGGCAATTAATACCAACGTGCGCAGAACCAACAAATCTTACGCATTCAAAAATAGATAGTGCAAAAGCCACATTAAATTGGTTGGCGCCTTCTACAACTTCACCTTTACGTTATCATATTTATTACAGTACATTGTCAACGTCTCCTTTAGGATCTACTCAGGCAATGGACTCTGTTCCAGTTACTAACTATAATATGATAGGACTTGCTCCATCAACTAAATATTATGTTTGGGTGAGGAGTAGTTGTGGCGGAGGTGATTTTAGTGTTTGGTCGAGTGTAGATAGTTTTTTTACCGCATCGCCTAATTATGCATGGATTAATGTTAATGGTTTTAATGCAGATGTTGTAGCAGAAGGTATTGGACCTGCCAGCAGCTCAACAACTGCTGATGTTGAC
Source organism: Segetibacter sp. (assembly GCA_031424295.1). Lineage (GTDB taxonomy): Bacteria > Bacteroidota > Bacteroidia > Chitinophagales > Chitinophagaceae > Segetibacter. Next base: position 27,752 of record JANPHE010000095.1, read on the forward strand.
AATGTTTCCTATGTTTTTGTATCGGGGGATTATCAATATGATGCCACATGTCCATTTCCAACACAAAGCTTACCGATAAGCCGCCAGATTTATTATAATGCATTAGGCTTGTATTTTAATTTGGCAGATTATACTTCAGATAATGACCTGCGATTGACAACAACAGACGTAGGGACTCTTAATTTTACAAATCCAGCTGTAGCAGAAGAAGTATTTTTATTGGGAGTTTCAGGAAGTGGTGCATCGAAAATTTCGGCAACTGTCAACTTTTCGGACGGATCAACCCAATTCTTTGACACCCTTAGCATTAGCGATTGGTATGGCACTACTACAAATATGGTCGCTCAAGGTGTAGGAAGGTTACTAAAAACTACCACTGCGTGTGGAGGGCTGGAAACCAGCACTACTAACCCAAAGCTTTATAGGATATTATTGTCTATTGATCCGGGTAATTTTAGTAAAACAATTTCGGGAGTTACAATTGCAAGAATAGACGGAATCGCAGGATTTGGTGGTGTGGTAAATATTTTTGGTGTAGCAATTAAAAAAGCCCCCAATCTTGTGCCAGTTAAATTCGTTGATTTGAAAGGGTTTTCTACTCCATCAGGAAATAAACTTGAATGGAGCACATTCTCAGAAACCAATAATTCCGGCTATGAGATTCACCGTTCACCAAATGGAAAAGAGTTCTCAAAAATTGGCTTTATTAAATCCAGCGCAATTAATGGTAATAGTACGCTGCCACTTCAATATCATTATATTGATGAAATGCCATTCTCTGGTACTTCTTATTATACACTTAAGCAAATAGATAAAGATGGAAAATACAACTTATCTAAAACCATACAGATAAACGGAACAAAGATAAATTCATTCATTTTAGCAGCTCTTTATCCAAATCCGGCATCTAATAAATTGAATGTAGTGTTGAACGCTACTTCTAATGATAAGACAATCATTATCATTTCAGATCTTGCTGGAAGAGTAGTTCATCAACAGCAAATTCAACTGTTGAGCGGAGACAATTCAGCAACAATTAATATTGGGAAATTATCGAAAGGAAACTATTTTGTTAAGGCTGTTTGCAAAAATGGTTATGAAACATCAATTAGCAAATTTATTAAACAATAGCAGGTTCAAAAAGTAACTTAATCAACAGTGTCTTATTTAATGCAATGTGTTAGATCCGAAATCCAATGGGTGATCTTAGGATTGCGAATAAAAGGGTATCCTCCAGGTTACATTATAAAAAAGAGGATTACTCGTAATTATGAGTCAGTCACTTTTATTATTAGATGTGGAACTTAAATGCATTCACTTTTTTAATACTAGTTGAAAAAAACAATCATAAAAAAAGTATAATACAACATTTTAAACACCAATAAATCTCTTTAAAAATCAATCAAGACTTTTTAATTATTTGAACAAAAAGAAGGTTGTTATTTAATTTTCCGATTATAATTTAATTGAAAATCAGCTCATTATAAAGGTGTCTGTAAAATTAGTTGCTGAAAATGTTCTTTTTCCCAATATATCCTTCTACCTTCGCATCCCGAAAAAATCGGAAACTTTTAGAACTGATGGGATAGCGTCGGTTTCATTTAAAACGAAGAACAATGAGTAAACTACATTTCACAACCAAACATGCGAACGAGGCTACCGTACAACGTGACTGGTACGTTGTTGACGGCACTAATCAAACCGTTGGGCGCATGTGTGCTAAAATCGCAGCAATTCTTAGAGGTAAGAACAAGGCGTATTACACTCCACACGTAGATTGTGGTGATTTCATTATCGTAACCAATTGCGATAAGGTGAAATTGACAGGTAATAAGATGGATGAAAAGATCTATCTGAATTATTCTGGTTATCCTGGTGGTCAGAAAAAAGAAGTGGCAAAAGAATTGATCAAACGTCGCCCTGAAGTGATTGTTGAGAGAGCTGTAAAAGGTATGCTTCCCAAAAACCGCCTGGGTCGCAAAATGTACAAAAAACTATTTGTGTATCCTGGAGACAAGCATCCACATACTGCACAACAACCTAAAGAATTAAAATTCTAATAGCCCCCTCCGGCTCCCCGATTGGGGAGGGAACTAAAAATATAAAAAATGGAAAAACAAAAAAATGCCGTAGGTCGCCGTAAGGAAGCTGTAACTAGAGTTTT
>JANPHE010000096.1:0-4613 GCA_031424295.1 Segetibacter sp.
TCAACAATTAAGTTTTCAATTTTCGCATTAGGTTTTTTTTTGATTGTTATCAAATTTAGATACCTTCCTAATCTGTCGCAAGAAAATCTACCAACTCCTTTTGCTCCGGCATAAAATCTATCAGATTTAATTTTATTGCGGTAATCAAACTCTTCTGTACCATCTTTTTTTGCTGAATATGCAACAAATAACCATTTATCTTTTAGGTCTGCATAATCCATTCCTTTTCCATTGTCTTGGATTATAATTTTAGCATTATCGGCATATATATTTTCGAAAATGATTTTAACTTCTGTTGCGTTGGCATCAAAAGAATTTTTGACTAGTTCAAAAACCGCTACAAAATTGTCAGTGATTAATTCACTACCAATCAAGTTTTTCAATCCCGAACTTATTTTAAAATACTCCTTGCTCATCTTCCTAAAAGTTGTTTTAATACCAAACCGCTTTGTTCACCAAAAAGTGGGGGTATTGCGTTTCCGATTTGCGAATATCTGGGAACCTCTTGTGTTCTGTGCTTTCCTCCAGTTGTATATTTTCCTTGAAATTGATACCAATCTGGAAAAGATTGAATTCTTGCGTATTCTCTTACAGTCAAGATTCTTGGTTCGGAATAATGAATATAATCGTCAGGTAGAGTTGTTATCGTTGGGCTTTTGTCGTTTTTATCTAAAGGAATTATTGTGTGTTTTTTAATATTAAAACGTTCTCTTGTTTTAGCGTCAATGTCTTTGTTTTTTCTACAAGTTTTTAGGATTACATCGAATTTCTCAATAATATCTTGTCGGTGTTTAGGGAAACGATGACTATCAGCAATTTTATTTTCAATTCCCATTCTCATTAAAGTTTGATAAGAGCTTTTTATTTTTGAATAAGTTCCGGCTTGAAAACTTTTTGTATCGGGAGATTCCTTTAATCCGTTTGCTTTTAATAAATCTGAAATTGCGTCTTTCAGATTTGTATTTATTGTTAAATTTTTTTCTGAAAGAAACGAATGTCTATTTTCTTTTAAAGTTGTAAAAAAAGTCTCGGCTAATTCTTTCGAAGAATTCGCTAAATCTTTCCTTACACCAACAAGTATGAATCGTGTTCGTTTTTGAGGAATTCCATATTCTCCGAAGTTTACCAATTCTCCTTTGACAAAATATCCTGCTCGATTAAGAGCATTTTCAACATAAGATGAATATTCTTTTCCCTTGTCTTTGTTTTTTTTGAATTCCATTGTAAATCCTTTAACATTCTCAAAAAATAGAATTTTTGGCTTTATGATTTTTATGAAATCAATGTAGGATTTTATTAAGTTGTTTCTTTGGTCGTTTTCATTTCTTCTGCCAGCCATTGAAAATCCTTGGCAAGGCGGTCCGCCTGCCACAAGGTCAACTTTGTGTTTTAACTTTTCTAAATCGTCCTTGTGAAGTTTTATTGCTTTGTCAATATCAATATTTTCTTTTGGCAACCAAGATGGCCAATTGAAATGATTCTTTTTCTCAATTAGATTATGCTTCAATGTTTTGAATGCATCTGGACTTTTCTCAATTGCAAATAGTCCTTTCCAGCCAGCATTATGAAGTCCTAAAGAAAGTCCACCACATCCAGCAAACAAGTCTATGTATGTAGGTTGCTTTCCCATTATTTTACTTTCTTAAGTTTAACATGTCCACAAACTTTGTTCAGAATTTCTATTGGTGCAACATCAATAAAAGGGGCAATTAAAAAAAATTCTTCTGGTTTAAGTTTTGTTGATTCATTTCTACTCAACTCACTTAGTCGTAAAGTGCTTATACCTGTTTTACGAGATACATCAGCCTTTTTAATTGACTTCTTTGATAAAAATTCACCTAATACGGTCATCTTTTAACTATCTTATCTATTTAAAAATTTTATATAAAAATACTGATTATCCAATGTGAGGTGGAAAAAAATAAAACACGAAGCGTTGGGCTGTCGTGTCGGAAAAAAGTCCGATGTTAAGTTTATATGTCGTCCTGCTGTTTTGATAATTTTCTGTCAGTTTAATGGTTGTTGTGTCGTCCGCTACGCTTGCTTATAACATTCATATACTGCCAAATGTGATTTTTTGAGCAGCTTCCTTCATGTCCTCGAGCAACAATCGTATATCGCGATCAGACATAAATGAGATCAGGTTCTATAGCCTTGAAATATTTTGGTTTGATGCCTTTTCTGGATACAAGGTCTACTTTCATGTTTAAAAGTATCTCCAACTCATCCGCAAGATCTATGAAAGCAATGCCAATTGGTTTGCTCAACTCATCCATAACATCAACGTCACTGTTATGGGTTTGGACTCTTCTGCTATACGAACCGAACAATGCCAACGCTTGCACACCGTATTTGGTTATAAGCCGGGGTTTTGCTTCCTGTAATGTAACGATGATGTCTTTTGTGCTAAGCATATAGCGAAATTAATATGAATAAATGAGAAAACCGCATGGTATTGTTTACCAAACCAAATCCGGCTATTGGTTCTATTATGGTATAAAATAGTGGAAGCGGCAAGACCAACAAACTGTTTTACCTTGTGTACATGGTCGATGTATACGATACTAACACCCGAGGCCAAAACATGGCTGCCATAAAAGGAAAAAATACCAAACCGGAAATGGTGGTGAGGAAATATTTTTTTGCAAAAAACTTTCAAAATCTATGTGACTTAAAGTACGTTGTTTATTCAATTATTTAAAAAGACCTTTGCATTTATAATTATAACATCTGTACTTTAGTTTTCTAAATTCTATAAATGGCAACCATTAATTTATGGACACGTGAGGAGTTGATACTTACCCTTAATTTGTATTTAAAATTACCATTTGGAAAATTGGATGCAACAACAAAAGAGGTAAAAGAATTGGCAGCAATTATAGGTAGAACAAGTAATGCTGTATCAATGAGACTCAACAACTTTGCTAGTGTTGATCCATATCATCAACAAAGAGGTATAAAGGGTTTAGTTGGCGGAATTAAACAAGTACAACCCATTTGGGATGAATTTATCAATAACAAAGAAGATTTGCTATTTGAAAGTGAAAAAATATTAGCTGAAAAGCAAGATGTAGCTCTTGAAAATAAGTATGCAGAGATTTTAACTGACCTACATCATTTGAAAGGGGAATATAAAATTCGTGAGATAAAAACCAGAGTAAATCAAAACGTTTTTCGACAAATAGTCATCGCTAATTATTCAAGCAAATGTGCAATAACAGGTATAGACATTTCAAGTTTATTAATAGCAAGTCATATTTTACCTTGGTCAAAGCATGAAAACGAAAGGCTTAATCCGGAAAATGGAATTTGTCTATCCTCCCTTTATGACAAAGCCTTTGATTTAGGATTAATAAGCATTAATAAAGATTTTGAGGTAATTGTTTCTTCGTTTTTGAAAAGTAAAGACAACAAGCCATATTATTCAAAACATTTCGAATTTTTAAATGGCTGTAAAATTCAACTTCCCAAAAAGTATCCTCCAAATCCAACGTTTTTACAGTTTCATCAAGACGTTGTTTTTAAAAAATAGATGTATGTACCAACCAACAGCGAAAGGATATTTTTCAGGATGTGGCGGAATGGAGATAGGAATAATGCAAGCTGGTATCAATGTTATTCAGTCATTGGATCTTGATAGGGAAGCTACAGATTGCATGAAGAGAAATAAGAGCTACTTTTCTCATTCGATACTTAATGTAGATATAAAGGATAAAACTGTACTTGATCAGCCATCTACAGATATAATCGTAGGTACTTATCCATGTACGAAATACTCCGCAATTGCTGATATTCATGGCACTAGAACAGGTGATGATTTGTTCCTTCATTTTTTTAGGCATATTGCTATAGAACGTCCTGAAATGTACATTGTTGAGAATGTGCCGGGCATGAAAAAGTTTAAGGTTGTAATGGAAGCAATGACGAAACTACCGGATTATTATGTGAACGTATTTTGTCCTGTTGACGCCTCAAATTGGTTGCCGCAAAGAAGGAAGCGATTAATATTGATTGGAACAAGGAAACCATTTTTTATATCGGAACCTAAAGCGATAAACAACAAACCAAAACTGAAAGATATTCTTGAAAAAAATCCACAAGTTGAAATGCCTGCTTATGTATTGAGTAGAATCAACGGCAAGTATAGGGACCTCCCAATTGTTGTTGATCCCAATGACAATAATGCAATGGCCCCCACCTGTGTAGCACATTACTCAAAGGATTTGGGAACGAGATTAGTAAAGGACAAGTTTTCAGAACATGGCATAAGACCATTTTCTATTCGTGAATATGCAAGGCTTCAAGGTTTTCCCGATGACTTTCAATTTGAAAATAAAAGAAGCTCATACAAGCTTATTGGAAATGCAGTTCCTGTAGATATGGGAAGATGGGTAGGTTTGGAAGCAATGAAGTATTTTAATTGAATAAAGATATTCTCCTCACACTTCTAAGACTACAGTTATGCCTGTGGCATTGATAACATAAAGACCCCATTTAACCCACATTGCAGCAAAAGCCTGCTCAATTGTTAAATTTTGGAAATGGAGGTAGTTTTTAGAAGGTCATATTCCGTAGGGTGGTACGAATAAAATTCCTCCATCTCACTGATGGGT
>JANPHE010000097.1:0-4042 GCA_031424295.1 Segetibacter sp.
CCATTTCTTTTGAGAAAAAAAATCATGATCTCCTGGGAAGACTTCGAAAAGATAAACATCCGCACAGGAACAATTGTTGAAATTAATGATTTTCCAAAAGCAAAAAAGCCATCATACAAGCTAAAAATTGATTTTGGACCACTTGGTTTCATGCAATCGTCGGCGCAAATTACAAAGCATTACAATAAGGAACAATTACTTGGGCAACAGATTATTGCAGTTGTTAATTTTCCGCCTAAACAAATAGCCGATTTTATGAGTGAATGCCTGGTTCTGGGCGTTTACGATGAAAACAATGATGTAGTTTTATTGTTTCCAGAAAGAAAAACAACCAACGGCAGGCCCATCGGATAATGACAACCATCAGCACATATTACCAATCGCCACTAGGCAAAATGAGAATAAGTGGAACAGATACCTACATTTCTGAAATCACTTTTGTAGATGACAAAGAAGAAATCATTAAAAATGTTCAGCTAAATGACCTTCTTCAGCAGTGCGTTGAGGAACTTATTCAGTATTTTAACGGCAATAGAAAAACCTTCGACATTCCTGTTCATCAAAAAGGAACAGATTTTCAAAACCGGGTATGGAGTGAGTTACTGAATATTAATTTTGGCAAAACGATCAGTTACCTGACTTTAGCAAAAAAATTGGGCGATCCCAACTGTATAAGAGCCGCAGCGTCCAGCAATGGCAAAAACAAAATAGCCATCGTAGTGCCTTGTCATCGGGTAATTGGCAGCAATCAATCATTGGTTGGTTATGCCGGTGGTATCAAAAGGAAAAAGTGGTTGCTGGATCATGAAAACAAAATTGCGAATGGCGTGCAAACGCTTTTTTAGTCATCAATCTCTGCTGAGAAAAGTATTATTCTTTAACAGCGCAGGGTACTTTTCAGGAGGCACCATTCGAACTCGAAAAATTTATCTTCTTGCTTCAAAGTATGCCTTAAAGTAGTCGCAACTTGAAACGAGATCATCAAAATAATCAGGGTAGTTTGCTTTTAAGTCCAAATAGTATTTGTCAGAATCAAGTAAAGACATGTACTTATTGTCTCGCCTGTTTCCAATATGCATATATTCTATTTTATGTTTTTCACAACGAATAACCATTCGCAAACACAACGCTTGGAATTTTTCTTTCCTTGCATATTTTTTTGCTAATAGATAATAATGTTTTGCCAAATTTGATTGACGAAATTCTGCTTCGTCTTCAATATCAGAAAGCTGATTTGCCGACCAACCGGAAATTCTTCGCATAATATATGCATTACCTTCATGTCCCATATTGAAATAGGCATTTGCTACCAAAAAATAGTAATAATCTCTATTTTTCTCTTTTTTGTCTTCCGCCTTATGCAAATATTTGATGAGTTGTTTTGTAATTGTGTATTTGTTTAAGCGAATTGTGTCTTCTGTTTCTATAAATTGAGGAGTGTATTGAAGGGCGTAAAAAGGATTTTGTTCTAATGTGTTAGTATTACTTTCCCACATTGTATAGGCTCGATTCCAATATTTGCTTCCTGCTTTTTCAAATGCAAAAAGTGCTTGAGTTAATTTGTTTTGACGGATAAATTTTGTTCCAAGCAAATCATATAATTCCTGAACTTGCTCTTTAAATATTTCATATTTGAACACAGAAAAAGTATCCTTTTTATTTTTGTTTTCATTAATATTCTCAATTAATATTTGTGTTTGTTCAGGAGTGTAAACAGCATCTAGACAATCATAATAGTCGGTATAATAATTAAAGCAATTCTTTCCTCTTTTTTTGGACGTTTTCCAATAAACATAATTCTTTATATATTCGAAATTTCCTTCATACTCAATTTTAGTAAGTTTTGAATATAGCAAAGCGGCATCAGTTGTGTTGCCTAAATTTTCCAACTCTTTTCCAATAGCGAATATAAATTGCCCATTCTTCTGATTAGCAAAAAGGATTGATTGAATTTTGGTTGGAATAATTGCGTTGCCTTTCTTTTGTTTTGCAGTAAGTACTAAGGCTTTGATGATTTGCAACTGTTTCGCCATAGCTTTATTTGGCGATGCTTTTTCTAACTTACTTATTAAGTCTAGAGAGGAATTGTACCTTCTTGTAATGAATTGCAAATATGCCTTACAAATTTGCCAAAAAAATGGGTTATCTACTTTATTTAAATTAACTGCATTGATAAACTGCAAAACTTCTTGAGCGTAAATCCTGTCATGTTCTGCGCGGTTAAGCGTTTGCTGCACAGAATTATCTTCATTTTTTTTGCCCCAATAATCATACAATATTGATGGCTGAAACAAAGTGTAATAAGGAGTGAATACAAAATCTTCTATCTTATTGATTTCGCGTAAAAGCAAAAACGATAGTCCGTCAGAGGCTGGATTTAATTCATATATTTTTTGAAGATACGGTAACGTTTTGTCGAATCTTCCTATTCCATTAAGCAGGTAAACATTTGCTTTTTCTTCCTTTGTTTTTGCAAACTGTAAAGTTGACGTAACGGAAACATCTTTGTTGTAATGTTGGTAACATACAAAGCGTTTATCCAAAGCATTGGAAAATACTTGTGCCAGTTCAAAATTAGCTTGCGCACTGTCTTTCTCTGTCAAACTTTTGAAGTACAAACTCCAGTAATATAGAATGTCCTTTTTTGTCGTTTTTTCAAATGTAGAGGCAAAAAATGATTTTACTTTATCGTAATGGTGATTATACCACGCTAATCTGATTGCCAAAAAAGTATAGCGTTTTTTGAGGTCTTGATTTTGCACCTTCGCGGAAAGATTGATGGCTTTGTTCATCAGATATGTTCGCTTGGGCAAATCAAAATAAGTCTGTCTTTCCCAAGGGTCATCTTGCCATGAATTAAAAAATTCACAGTTTTTCGCAAAACGAAGATAGTTGAGTGCATCGTGGTCTTTTTGCAGATAAAAGTATTTTATCATAGCGTTCTGCGAGTACTCGTTAATTTCGACTTTAGTTAATTCGTAAACTGCAGATTGAACAGAGGAGATATCCACATTGCCACGACAGTAATCAAACCACAATTTTGTGTTCGGCTCTATGTAACTTGAAGGGTATTTGTTTGAATTATTGAAAAAAGTGTTTGACGAATAATTAAACTCAGAATATTGGTAGAAATCGAAGGCGCTTGGGTTAAAAAGCGATATACGAATGTCCTCACCGTATGGATAAAAACCGCATGCGCTTAAAAATTTACTTACCAAAATCAAAATAAAAAGAAGAAAGATCCTCATTAGTAAAATTGTTTAGTTGTTCTTCATCTAAATGAAAAAGTATAATAGTTGTATTTCTATCGAAATCAATATGTTTTTTCAGCAATGCTATTGCTCCTCTGATTTTTTCTGCATCTATTTCTTCGTACTTTATTTTATCGCCAATACGTAAGTAAGTGTTGTTGATTACCATATCCTTCGTAACGGTGTACCAAAGTGGTTTTTCTTGTTTCAAAATATTTTTAAGAAGTTTGGTATTGGTATATATTACCTCAGAAAAACGCTCGTTGTGATAAACTTGCGCCCAAGAATAAACTGGCAGTGCAATATCTAAATGCTTAGGATATTTTTGGCGCACTGTCAAATAACTTTTTAATTCTGACAGATCAAGAATAGAGTTTTTGTTAGGGTTTTCTAACGGATTTAGCAGGTTGTAACACATAAGAGTTACATTGTCGACAGGCGGAACGCCCATTTTGTCGGAATATTTGTATGGATATAAACGTAGTGTACAACTTATTTGTTTCCCAGAAACAGTTTTCAGTTTTTTCAAAAAATAGAAATAATTATCTTTTGTTTTCAGTGTCCAGTCACAGTCCATTTGAAATTCATTTATCACAAAGCCTTCTTTAAACTTTTCTTTTTGATATTTAGTGATTAAGAAATTAACATTGTCAGCTAGCATATCTAAATCTTCTTTCGATGATTTTAGGAAAACCATATTTCGCAGATATACAGTCGGAACCACTTCGATAAATCTGTCAGTTTCATAATTTCGACCCCACCAATCTGTTTTTGCTTCTGGAAAAATTCCT
>JANPHE010000098.1:0-12935 GCA_031424295.1 Segetibacter sp.
TGTTACTCAGGCTGATATGTCGTTGGTTGATCAGGTCTAACAGTCTGCCCGGAGTTGCAATTAATATGTCAATGCGGTGCTGCCTAAGAGCATTCACTTGTGGTACTTGAGATACTCCACCAAAAACGACGAGGTGATTAATACCTGTATTTACACCATACGCCATAAAGCTCTCACCAATTTGTATGGCCAATTCACGTGTTGGTGTTAGAATAAGGGCTTTTATTTTGCCTGAGTCGTTGTAGTTTTCTTTTTGATTGTACAACAACTGTAAAATTGGAATGGCAAAAGCGGCGGTCTTTCCGGTACCGGTTTGTGCGCAACCTAACAGATCTTTTCCTTCTAATAGTACAGGGATAGCTTCTTCCTGTATTGGGGTCGGGGTGGTGTACCCTTCGGTATTGAGCGCATTCAATATGGGCTCAATCAAATTCAAATCTTGAAATGACAATTCAATTAATATTTAATAATAAAACAATTTACACCTTACATAACGTTTTGTCAAGGTGTTTAGATATGCTCATCATCATATGACCTGATGATGCTTTTAAAGAGAAGTAAGATTACCGGGTCTGCTAAGTGTGAGAATATATTTTGTAAATGTAAGCCTATTAATCCACAATGAATTGGTAAAAGGAAATATAGGCCACCCTTTGTTATGATCGTAACCACACATTTTTCTATAAAACTCATTAATCAATAAATTAAAAATATTTTGGTCATACGTAAAATCTTTTAGTGATTCTAGCGTTCTTCATTTCCTGTGTTCTATTGATTGCGAATTGTTTATACAATCAATTGTTTATACAAACCCTATATTTATGGTTTCAAAGCATAGAATTGTAATTGCAGATAATGATACCAATGAAGTGGCATTTTTAGCAGAAGCAATGGCAGCCGTATTGGCTGACTTTGATGTTCAAAACGCCAGGGATGGCGGTGAATGTATCAGGATGTTAAAAATGGATCCTTCTCCTGAAATGATATTTCTTGATCTGGAAATGCCCATAAAGAATGGGACTGAATGCCTCAAATCACTAAGGGAAATGCCTCATTTTGATCATACGCCGATCATCATCTTCTCAAAAACCCATTATTACCGCGACATTGACAAATGCTATAAACTAGGGGCAAATTATTATTTGGTAAAACCTGAATCCAAAGAAGAAATGGTTACGCTTTTTAAGCAGCTTTTTTCTACCATAGCCAGGCATGAAAGTGTAACCAGGCATGAGCAATTCGTATTAATGCATAAGGCCTGAATTTGCTTTTTTTCATTTTACCTTTTTCAACTTAAGCGAAAATTTATTTAATAAATTGGACAATGGATCATCCTATTTATTGGAGCCCTAAAAGGTTTGCGTTTCAATTCCCAATAAATACAACTTCAAAGCCAATTGCCATTTTTTTAGAAATTAAACTGAGAAATTGGGTTAAGATTGTTGTGCCTCAAAACGATTTAGTTTCTTTGCTGCATGGTAGTCAACTATTCATACGAGCAGCTTTTTCAATTTGTGTATAGTGTTTTTATTAAAACCGGCTGTAAACATGAACATGCAGATTTGGCGGCTAAGGTTTTGCTGTCAGCAGATATGAGAGGCGTTGACAGTCATGGTGTAGCACGATTAATTGGCTACATCAGATTATGGGAAGCAAAGAGGATTAATTCAACGCCAAACATAAAAGTAGAATATGAAACCCCATCAACAGCAGTAATTGATGGAGATGCAGGTCTTGGGCTGGTAGTTGCACCCTTCGCCATGAATGTAGCCATAGAAAAAGCAGCTAAAGTAGGAACCGGATGGGTAAGTGTGAAAAACAGTAATCATTTTGGAATAGCTGGTTATCATGCAATGATGGCCCTGAATCATGATATGATTGGTATAGCAATGACCAACGCTAGTGCATTGGTAGCACCTACTTTTTCAATGGAGAAAATGTTGGGTACCAATCCGATTGCTGTTGCCATCCCCGCGAATGAAGAACCTCCGTTTGTAGCAGATTTTGCAACTACAACAGCTTCCAACGGAAAGCTGGAAATTTTACAAAGAAAAAATGAAGTAGCCCCTTCCGGATGGGTGCAGGATAAGTATGGCACGGCTACAAATGATGCTAGTGCGCTGAAAAACGATGGAGCAATGTTGCCCCTGGGAGGAGATCGGGAGCATGGAAGCCATAAGGGTTATGCGTTGGGAAGTATTGTTGATATTTTTTCGGCCGTTTTAAGTGGAGCAAGTTATGGACCTTGGGCACCGCCTTTTCCAGCTTATGTTCCGATGCCGGAAAATATGCCTGGTCAGGGCTTGGGCCACTTTTTTGGTGCGATGAGGGTTGATGCCTTTAGACCAGCAGCAGAATACAAACACCATATTGACAACTGGATCAGACGATTTAGAATGGCAACTCCGGTAAGCGGACAGGAGAGGGTGTTGATTCCCGGTGACATTGAACGAGAGACGGAAATTCTAAGAAAAAAAGAAGGCATACCAATATTTTCATCCGTTAACGAAGAATTGTTGGAAATAGGGAGGAAGTTTGGCATTCAATTGACATAGCCATGAAAGATGATTGCTTTAATTGAATTTTTGCTTCTACTATAGAAATATTAGGGTTTACATTAGGCAGCAACAAGCCATAAATCTTTCTCTTTATAAAGTTTAAAATTATAATTTTTCGCTTTGCATTCATACAAAAAAATGGAACTTGTTTACATCCAAAATAAGAAGCTGTACTTTTATATCTTTTTTCAATCTGCCCTTTACTAAAAGATACGATGCGCCAAATATGTTTCAGGTTAATTGTTTTAGTTGTTTATTTATTTAGTGGAATAAATGTTTCAACAAATGCGCAATGCATTGTAGTATCAAATTCATCATATTATGCTGAGGATTTTGAAAATTCCAATGGAAATTGGACTCCTGGCGGTACAAACACAGATTGGGCGTGGGGAACGCCTTCTAAAGCCACCATCAACGCAGGAGGGGCTGGACAAAGATGCTGGATCACAGGTGGCCTAACAAAGAATAATTATAACTCGGGTCAACGGTCATCTTTAAACAGTCCATGTTTCGATTTTACCAATCTTTCAAACCCTATCATTTACTTCAATGTATTTTGGGAAACTGAAACGACCTATGATGGAGGCGGATTGCAATATTCTATTGACAATGGCACTACATGGATCAATCTTGGCACTTCTGGAGAACCTCCATCTTGCAACAATAAAAATTGGTTTAATAGTTCTTCAATAATTAATCTGACGCAACAAAGCAATCGTTCTGGTTGGTCGGGTACCCTAAAACCCGCAGGTGGAGGATGTGGTGGAGGTAATGGGAGTGGAGGTTGGCTTCGGGCTTCACATGAAATTCAAAACCTGGCTGGTAAGGCAAATGTAAAATTTAGATTTACGTTTGGTGCAGGCACTACATGTAATACTTATGACGGTTTTGCAGTAGATGAAATTTTTATCAGGGATATTTCGCCGCCATTTAATGCTAATGTTACGAATAAAACGAGTGTATCTTGTTTTGGTGGTAATGATGGATCTGCAACTGTGATAGGCAACGGTGCCGGCCCTTATTCTTATAGTTGGTCACCATCAGGCGGCACAAGTTCCACAGCAAATAATCTATCTGCTGGCACTTACTTAGCAACTGTTACCGATGGTAATGGTTGTAAGGATACAGAAAGTGTAGAAATAGTGCAGCCTATTCCTTTCATTGTAAAAGCTATGGCTACTGCCACTACCTGCGGTGTTTCCAATGGTCTTGTAAATGCAAATGTGGTATCTGGCGGTGTTGGTCCGTTCACTTATTTGTTGACCCCAGGTAATTATCCGGTTTCCAGCATTGGTAATTTACCACCAGATATTTATACCGTAGTTGTTACGGATAGCAAAGGATGTAAGGCAACCGCATTTGATACAGTCAAGCCTTCATCGCCTCCCTTTATAGTTGCTATGAACCATACCGATGCCAAATGCAATGGGCAGGCAAGTGGAACAGCGACTGCTACAGTTATTAATGGAACAGCACCCTTTAATTTTATCTGGAGCGATGGTACAAACAGTTACTCAGGCAATCCAATAACAGGAATCAGGGCTGGTAATTATACTTTAAGGATAATAGATGCTTTTGGTTGTGCGGATTTTAATACTGTAACAGTTACAGAACCTTCGCCTTTGGTTCATTCTGTTGTTGCTAGTCCAATATCTTGTACCAGCCCAACAGGTTCAGCTACAATAGCCGAATCAGGAGGTACCGCTCCCTATACCTATTCATGGTCTCCTGTTGGTGGAAGTGCATCAACAGCATCAGGATTGACTGTTGGAAATTATGTAGCAAACATTACAGATGCACAGGGCTGCATGGATACTGCACAGGTCAACATAATTAATACAAGTACCGTTATTCCTTCTATTTCCAATGTGGTGAATGTGAGTTGTAACAATGGCAACGATGGATCTGCAACAGTAACCTCTAGTGGCGTTGCCCCATTTTATTATGCATGGTCTCCATTGGGTGGGGTGGGGGCAATCGGCACTTCATTGTCTGCGGGTAACTATACCGTTATTGTAACAGATGCTACAGGCTGCAAGGGATCTGCTGCAGCTGTAATAAATCAACCTTCTCCTTTTGTAAGTGTTTTTTCGTCTGTTGGTACTACTTGTGGCTTCAACAATGGTAGTGCTTCAGTAGTTGTTTCAGGTTCCAATGGCGGCTATGTTTATCTTTGGACCCCGGGTAATTTTGCTACTTCTGCTATTAATAATTTAAGTGCAGGTCCATACAATCTGACCATCACTGATGCTAAAGGTTGCGCAACGAATGTAAATGCTGTAGTGGCTTCATCTTCCTCACCAACTGTTTCAACTATTGTCACAAAGAATGTCACTTGCAATGGATTGCAAACCGGCTCCGCAAATGCAATCATTGCAGGAGGAATTGTTCCTTATACTTTTCAATGGACAAATGGTACCAATACATTTACGGGAAATCCTTTGCAAAATGCTGGTGCAGGCCTTTACCAACTTACCATCACTGACGCACAAGGCTGTACCGGGATTGGAAGTACAAACATAACTGAACCATTACCTATTCAGCATGTTTTAACGATTACGCCTGCCACTTGCGAACGCCCCAATGGAAAAGCCATTGCATTAATAAGTGGTGGCATATTGCCATATTCATACAATTGGAGTCCGTCAGGAGGAAATACTTCCACAGCTTCCAACCTGCCTCCGGGAAGCTATGTGCTTACCATAAAAGATTCCAGCAACTGTTTAGATACTGTACAAGTACAAATACCGGATGCTGGCAAAATGACAATCAACATAACCAAAGTTGGGAATGTAAAATGTTTTGGTGGGAGCGATGGTTTTGCTTCAGCTTCTGTTGCAGGTGGGGTTCTACCTTTAAGCTATAGTTGGGCACCATCGGGCGGCAATGATTCTATTGCCAACAACTTAAAAACAGGCACTTATTATTTAACTGTTACAGATCAAAGCGGATGTACCTCCAATGAAATCGTAAAGATATTTTCTCCAAAGCTGTTGAAAATTTCATTGGGTAATGATACCGCAGTTTGTCCGGGTACAAGGATGGTTTTGAGTCCCGGAAACTTTCCTGGTTACAAGTGGCAGGACAACTCTACAGATACTTTTTTTACTGTGGTTAAGAGTGGAAATTATGCTGTATCAGTAACAGATTCAAATGGTTGTTCTGCATCTGCTTCAGTTAAGGTTGTTTTTGAATGTCAGGACGTACTTTTTCCCAATGCTTTTACCCCCGATGGTAATGGAAAAAATGATATGTTTGGTCCATTGGGGACGTTGTCTGCGGTAAAAGATTATTCATTACGTATTTTTAGCCGATGGGGCCAATTGGTATTTTATACGGTAAACCCCTGGCAAAAGTGGGATGGCAAGGTGAATGGTAAAGATCCAGGTAACAGTACGTTTGTATGGATAGCAGCCTACAAATTCAACGGTCAGCCAAGAACGGAAAAGAAAGGAACAGTAGTCGTTATCAGATAAAACAAAGGGAAAAGCAAATCATTGGGTTCTTCGGCTTGCTACTTCAGTAATTATTTTTATTTTAGTTTTTTATACAAATTAGTTTATAGCAACTTTGATTAAGATGAGAATGAATGTAAGTGTTCATTTATAAATCATTTGTTCAGGGGTCTTTTGCTGATCATTTAAAAATAAATAAAACGGATGTTGATGGAAGAAAATTTGAACGAAGAAATTACCCGCGATGAAATAAAAAAAGAGTTTCAGATAGAACGGATGATTTTGTTTAGTGATGCAGTTTTTGCCATAGTCATTACATTGATGGCCATCGAGATAAAAATTCCAGAATCTGAAGTGAAAATTACTGCAGAAGCCTTGCCTAAGATACTCTTTCATTTGATGCCGGTATTACTAGCATATATTGTAAGTTTCATTTTCATTGGCTCCATTTGGTATCAGCACCTCTCTATTTTTAGTTTGATAAAAGATTATGACAAAGGATTGGTAGTGAGGAATCTTGTTTTGCTATTTTTTATTGGTTTGTTTCCCTTTGCAGCATCATTAATTACCAGAACACATGGGCAATCATTGTCATTATTTATTTATGTTGGAATCATCATGCTCTGCATACTAGCTCAATATATTTTATACCACTACATTGTGGTAAAAAGGCCTCAACTAAGGATCAATACACAAATTGGTGCTCATTTATTAGAGTTGAAAAAGCGTAAAATTGCAATCATTTGTTTTGGAGGCTCTATTCTTTTGGTTTTTGTTACTTACACCCTTATTCAAACTCCTGAAATGAAATCGTTTTCCTCGTTGTGGATGTTGTTGGTTCCAGTAGTTAATAAAATATTGACCAATAAAAAATGAATTGATTTATTTGCCTTTTCCCAATTTTAGGGTGACAAGCTTTCAATTCTTACCTCACATTTAATTATTAACAGTAAATATTGATTCCCATCAATGCAGATTTAAAAACATGAAAAATTACTCTTTTCTTTGCGCAGCTATTTTAATTCTCTACATATAATCTTGGTATGCTTGAATTTTTCAGTGAACTGAAATCCAGAAATGAGATCATGTATATTTACGGATGGGTTTGTCTGGGCTTGTCAGTTATATTTTTAATATTGACTACAATTACAAACAAAAAAGTTTACAACATCAATGCTTGGATAAAGCCTTTTAAATTTGCTTTCTCTACATTTTTGTTTGCATGGGCAATGGCTTGGTATTGTTTTTATCTTTCAGCATTTAATATTTCTCTTTTTAATTGGTCGGTCATTGTTTTATTGGGTTTTGAGATTGTTTACATAGCATTTCAGGCTAGTAAAGGGCAATTATCTCATTACAACATCAGCACGCCTTTGTATTCAGTGTTGTACTCGTTGATGGCCATTGCTGCTACATTGGTTACCCTATATACGGGTTATGTAGCATACTTGTTTTTTGTAAATGATTTTCCATCTTTACCGGTTTATTATTTATGGGGCATTCGATTAGGGATGATCATTTTTGTCATTTTCTCTTTGGAGGGTTTTGTCATGGGCTCAAAGTTGACTCATACTATTGGCGGACCTGATGGCGGACCTGGTATTCCCATATTAAACTGGAGTACAAAATTTGGCGATCCCAGAGTCGCACATTTTATTGGGATGCATGCCCTGCAGGTTTTGCCATTTCTTTCTTTTTATTTGTTGAAAAATACTGTATTGACTATTTCATTATCCCTTTTTTATGCATTCCTTGCATTTACTACTTTAGTCCAGGCGCTCAATGGAAAACCGGTTTGTCGGGTATCGCGCAAACAAAGCGAAATAAATGAAATCGTAAATAAGTGAACTAGACCGATTGGAATAACCTGAAGTGTATGGATCAAAAATTACCGTTGTCCCTAATTGTTCCCTATAAATAACGAAACTTTGTTCAATATCTTAGCTCAGCAATACTTTGAACGAAAGACAAATGGAGGTCCCTGATCTTCTGTCTTTGCAAAACTTGTTGCGCTCTTTGGAAAAACAAACTACTCGGCGTTGGTAAAGACTTGTTTTTATTGTCTTATACTAACTATTTGATAGAACATTGTTTTAAGGTTACTTAATTTCGGATCAGGTGTCCTTTCAAAGACTGCAGTTCGAAGAACTGCATTTATCTTTACTTCAAATTGCCCTTCTTAAGCTAGAAGGACTGGGAACTTATTTGTGTTGGCCTCAATATTGTTTCAGTCATTTTGTTTTCTCAAATAAATGGAGCAAAATGTGGATGGAAGGTCTTGAAAGATTTATTTGGTAATTTCGAATCACTTCGGTGGCCTTTATTTGATTTTGCTTTTTGAAATGTGATGTAGTGTTTATAGATAAAGTCAATAGTAAAATCTGTTGTACGCAATCATATTTGAAAATTTCGTTAACCTACAAGCGACAAGACATTCAAAGCGAAAACCCTAACCACCCACCGCACATTGTAGCACATTTGCAAGGCACACAAAATCCATCGCACAAAGCTAACCTTGCAAAAGAGCTGCAATTGCAACCACACGGCAAACAGCTTCCAGAACGATAGAGTACACAAACGCTCTACAAATTTTCAAATCACCCTCCGGAGGAGACAGAAAAAACCCACTTAATCAAATCTGCTTAACAAACCCTTCTAAAATATTTATCGTATGTTTGCATCATTGAAACAAAAAAAGCACATACAATGTAAAGCGGCTTTTATGCTACTCATATTCAGCCTGAATATGTTTATAGGGTTTGCTTGTGCAGTAGGTGTGGAAATGGGTTTCAACAAACATCACCACGATGAGGAAAAAGCCATTTCAATTCACACTCATGTCAACGGCAAAAAGCACAATCACGAAGAAGCCGAACACAAGCACAAAGACAATGACAAAAAAGACGATTGCTGCCATAACAAAGTTTTAAAAATATTTCAAATAGACAAAGCAGTTCCGCAATTTGCCAAAATATTAAGTCCAATTTTTAACACAGCTTTTGTACCTGTTTATTACAGTATTACTATTTCTTATCCTTCACAGGTTAGCACTTCCAATAAATATTATGTTCGTGGGCATCATCCCCCAATCCGCGATATTCGCATAGCGATACAGAGTTTCCAAATTTGATTATTGTAACTGTGTTTGATGGCATAAGCCCATTGAACTATTACCGTTTTGTCCAAAGGCGGTTGTTTAGTTTCAGTTACTGTAACCAAATTTTTTATGTTCAAACGTATCGTAATCGCTTTCTATTGCCTGCTGTTAATAGCCAGTGCTGATAGCCAAAATATTATTTCCGAAGCTGATGTTATAAGTATGGCAATTAATAACAGCAGGAATTTTTCTGCTGCCGGCTTAGCTGTTTTACAACAAAAGCAATTGCTTAAAAGCAGTTTTAACCTGTCCAACCCCGAAGTATTTATAGAAAGCCCTACCGGAAAATTTTATACTGGAAGTATTACCCAGTCTATAGAATTTCCAACTGTGTACAGCAAGCAATATCAGGTACAAAAGCAGCGGATTTTATTGGCAGAAAAGGAAAAGGGGCTTACAGAAAATGAAGTGAAATTTCAGGTAAAACAGTTGTATTTGCTATTCCAGTATGCATCTGCCCTGCGGCAACAACTATATGTGCAGGATACAGTGTATGAACGCATCAGCAAAGCTGCCAGCCGCCAGTTTGATGCAGGCCAGATTGATTACCTGCAAAAAACATATGCAGAAAGCCAGTATGGCGAAATACACAATCAATATCTACAGGCACAACTTACTATTCGTAACCTGCAAAGCCAATTAAAATATCTTACTGGTTTGCCTGATGCTTTTATAGCAACTCCACTTAATACAAACCCCTTGGTTGATGTTGCAATAACCAACGATAGCAATGTTTTTATAACGAACCCAACTGTACAAATCTTTAATCAGGCAAGTGTTATTGCCCAAAAGAATATCTCATTGCAAAAAGCTAAAGCTTTGCCTGGTTTGGCATTCGGTTATTTCAATCAGGGCGAAAGAAATACTCCGTTTGGTAACCGCTTTCGTTTTGGGTTTACTGTGCCTTTATGGTTTGACCAATATAAAAGTAATATTAACGCAGCAAAAACAGAATGGGAGATAAGTAAACAAAAAACAAGTGGTTTACAACAACAACTTGCTGTTCAGTTATTGCAGTCGAAAAATGAATTGGCCATTTATACCCAATCATTGCAATATTATAGTAATACCGGTATTCCAAAAGCCAAGGAAATCATTGGTACTGCAAAACGTTTTTTTGAAAGTGGCGAAAATGATTACATCAATTACTTGCGGAACATAAATGATGCTTTTATTATTCAAATAAAATACTTAGAAGCCATCAGGAATTATAATCTGGCCTTATTATCAATAAATTATTTAGTAGGAAAATTATGATAAAGAAAATGCTCATTTTACTGCTTCTTATTCCCTCTTTGGTTTTTGCCCACGGCGGCGAAGATCATGGAGATGCTAAACAGGCAAATAATAAACCTGCAACCTATTTTAGCAGCGAAGCTGTATCGGATGTGTACGAGTTATTGGTAAAATACCATCCGTTGCAACCGGGTAAAGAATCAACCTTTAAGTTATTTGTCAGTGATTTTAACAGCAATGTCCCGGTTGAAAGCAATGCCACATTGCAGATTACTGTTGCAGATAACCCCAACATTAAATTAGCCGTTAGCAGAATTGATAATGGAGTGTATGAAGTAAAGGGGATTTTTCCTGAGAAAAAATCATACAATCTTACTTTGAATATTAATTCATCTCTTGGTCCTGATTTGATATTAATTAATAATATATCAATTGGCAAAGAATTGGAAAAAGCTGATACTGTAATTAAAACCAATACACAATGGTATCAAACTAATTTGTTTTACGGTATTGTGGGCATTTTGACAGGATTTCTAGTTATGTTTTTTGTAATGAAGAAAACCAACAGAAAGGTAGCTGCAAGTATAGTGTTGCTGCTTTGCCTTTTGCCTACTACTACATACAATACAGTTTCGGCACACGATGGCGAAGACCATGGTGGTGCTGCTAAACCAGGAGGTACAATATCAACCACTTTTATGGTTGAAAAAGAAACACAATTTCTTTTCGGTATCCGTACAGAAAAAATAGAAACGAGTGATTTTAACCAATCAACACAAGTGTTGGGTACAGTTGTTCCATCGCCGCAGGGTAATGCTGTTATACAATCGCCACAAACAGGTAAACTTGTTTCAGTAAACGTATTTCCCGGCCAAATGGTAAATGCAGGGCAAGTGATAGCAGTGGTTGAGCAGTCAATTGATGCTGGCACACAATCAAGTATTATAGCACAAAATAGTGAATGGAAAGCCAAGCGTAACGAAGTAGAAGCACAGTATAACGCTGCCAGGATCCAATACAATCGTCTGAAATCTATAGAAGACATTGCTGCAAAAAAAGATGTTACAGAAGCCAAAGCAAGATTGGAACAGGCCGAAAAAAACATGGCTCTGTATCAAAGTATTCCTTTGCAAAAAGTACAATCAGCAAAATATTTTAGTCTCACTTCTCCTATCAGCGGCGTGGTGGGAAACTATAATTATGCTGTAGGCTCGTTTATTAATAGTGGAGAAACACTACTGGAAGTTACCAATCTTAATAAAGTTTTTGTAGAGGCCCAGGTGTTTGCCAATGATGCAACACAATTAAAAGCAGTAGAAAAAATAACCACAACATCTAACATACAAAATGATACCACCTCCTATCGTTTAAAATTAGTTACCACCGCCCAATCGGTTAATAAGGCCAATCAATCTCAAAAAGTGATTTTTGAAATCATCAACCCAAAATCACAATTTAAAATTGGCGAAAATATCAACCTGAATATATTTTCTAAAAATATTTCCAGGCAGGTAGTCGTGCTGAATGAAGCCATTGCAGAAATAAATGGGAAGCCTGCTGTATTTATAAAAGATAAAGCAGAGCAATACAGTATTAGTTATATCAACAAGGGCACATCCAATGGTAAATACACATCCATTTTAAAAGGGGTAGAGGAAGGTGAAAGAGTAGTAACCGTAGGTGTTTACCAAATGAAAACAATCTATTTAAATCAATAATCATTTTTTAATAATCACAAACAATCAAACAACAATGAAACATTTAAAAATTATTCTCTCAATGACAATTGCAGCATTTTCATTTATTGCTGTAAATGCCCAATCAGCAAAAGTAAAAACCAATAAAGTTGCACCAGATACTGTGGCTTACCAATGCCCCATGAAATGCGAGGGCAGTAAAACTTATAACAAAGCTGGTAAATGTCCCAAGTGTGGTATGGATTTAAAAGCGGCAACAAAACCGGCTGTAGCCGCAGTTTACCAATGCCCGATGAAATGCGAAGGAACTAAAACTTATGCCAAGCCAGGCATATGCCCTGAGTGTAATATGAATCTTACAAAAATTGAAACTAAGAAAGAAAAAGAAAACCACCAGGGACACAATCATAAATAATTATTCAACAATTAAAATTAAACACATGAAAAAAGAATTTAAAATTTCAATGGCAATAATAGCTATTACTTCCTCTACAATTTTTACGGCTTGCAATAACAGCAGCGACGATGCAAAATCATCAGATATGGATACCGCTAAAACCGAAATGGCACATGAAGGCGGCGACCATATTTTTGCCTGCCCCATGCACCCGGAAGTAACTGGCAAAGAAGGCGATACCTGCCCCAAATGCGGTATGAAGCTGGAGCATAATGATAATGCCGGTGGGCCAAGTAATGTAAGTATGCAATTTACTGCTACACCTGCATCGCCAAAAGCAAATGAAGAAGTTACTTTATCAATGACACCTAAATTGAAAGATAAGCCAACAGAGCAGGTGCCTTTAGATGTGGAGCATACAAAAAAAATTCACCT
>JANPHE010000099.1:0-20714 GCA_031424295.1 Segetibacter sp.
ATTATAAGAGTAAGGGGTTTCACAACGTATGGTCAGGTGAGAGTCTTGGAACGGGCGTAGCATGTGCACTGGCCTCCGAAACCGGGATCGAAAGACTGGCTTTAATCTCACCTTTTACTTCCCAACCGCTTTGTTCTATCAACCCTTTTAAACGCCAATAATGGTGTGCCTGCACCATTTGCTTTACAAGCAGAATATTTTCTGCATCTTCAATTTGAACCAATACAATCGGAATATCCCCGGATATAGAATACCGCCACAAACCAGACTGGCCTATTCTGTTTTTTATAATAACAGCAGGATCTGCGCGGAATAATTGATTGGAGAAAATAATAGAACCTGCAAGTCGTGAATACAATTGTGCATCAGCTTCCACTGCATTAAGCTGTCTCAGTATTACCTGGCTATGGGTCCAGGCAAGTTCCAATACACGATTAAATAAATGATAAGCCTGGTACTTATCAATCAAATTATTACACACTTCTTTTGTGTCTGCCGCACCGGTAATAATATCTATGGTTACTGCTTCATTACCTTCTAATACAATTCTATATTGTATGGATACAATCGGGTCCAATACCGATCCGCTACTGTTGCTTAGCGGTTCCCTGCGCCGCATCACCTGTGGCTGGTTTATAGTATTTCCTCTGCCAATAAATTGTTCGCGGTCTGTTTCATAACTAACATTTAAAATCTCTGCTTTGTGCACCTTCATCAGGTGAAACATCCACGGAGTTTTCTCTTCTGATGAGCGGGGTCTGCGGGTACATAAAATTGCATTGCGATCTTCATTTATCTCTGTCTGTACAAAGAGGTTGCTAAATGCCGGGTGTGCTTCGTCTGCTGCCTGCGCAGCCAGCACTACTTCAGCATAACTGGTAATTTCAATAATCCTTTTTTTACGGGAACGATTGGTGATTTGTACTCTTGTTAATTGAATATCATCTTCGGGAGAAACCACAATTTCAGTGTGTGTTTCCAGTGAATAATCGCGGCGACGAAACTCCGCCCTTCCTTCAGAAAAAACTGCCTCATAATTCTCACCTTTTTGCAGTGTTGGCTGAAAAGCAGAAGACCAATATTGATTGGTTTCCATGTCGCGTATGTAACAAAAGTTACCCCAATTATCGCACGTTACATCCTCACGCCAACGGGTAATGTCTATATTTTTCCAACGGCTGTAACCACCACCGGCATTGGTAACCATTACGTGATAATTGCCATTTGATAATAACTTGATTTCGGGCACAACAGTATTCGGTGTATTTACAACACGTATAGATGGATCGTTGCCCGAAATGATACTTGCATCACCGGCGTGAACACTTGGAGAATAGAAAGTAGTAACCCGTGGTATCCGCTCCTGTAGTAATAATAATGTTGATTTTAAATGCACTTCAGATTCAAATCTTTTTTGCATAGGCCGGTTATGAAGCAGGTAAGAAAGTGCGAGAAAAGACATTCCCTGGTGATGCGACATGAAAGATTTAATAACCACACTTTTTTGTTTCTTCAGTAAGCGGGTAGCTGTATAATCAATGGCTTCGTAAAAGCCATAATTACCTTCGTAGCCTTCTTCTTTTAATACCTGCAAATTGCTATACGCATCTTTAGGCGCTACCATTAATGCCATTACAGTTGAGTAAGGTGAGATGACCAAGTCTTCACCCAACCCCCTTTTAAAACCTATACCCGGAACACCAAAAGATCTATATTGATAATTGAGATGAGCATCAACCATGTTATACCCCGACTCGGACATGCCCCATGGAATGGAGTGTTTGTTGCCATATTCAATTTGCTTTCGCACAACCGCTTTGTATGTTTGATCCATTAAGGTGTTTTCGTAAGTTGGCATTACCAGAAGCGGCATCAGGTATTCGAACATAGAACCTCCCCACGAAAGCAGTACGGGAGCACCACCCTGGCTGGTGAGCTGCCTACCCAATGCAAACCAGCTTTCCTGCGGTAATTTGCCTTGTGCTATACCTACAAGGGTTGTTAACCTGGCTTCGGAAGCCATTAAATCATAAAAGCCATTGTCTCTTCTGCGATCCTCTGCATGATAGCCTATTGCTAATAAATTTTGTGACCGGTCAAACAGAAAATCATAATCCATATTTGAAAGATCCATGCAATGCCCGGAAAGTATTTCAATGGTAGTAATAAGTTCTGCTGCATAGCTTGATGCTGCTGCCAGCGCCGAACTAAATTTGATCAGCCAACCTGTATCCGAATCATTTTTATTTACAGTAGTAAAAGAATGTTCGGTGTTTAAAAACCGTTGCTCTGCAAACGCTATGTCTCTTAACGAAGGGATTGCGGGAAACTCAGCTATAAATATTTCATATTGTGCGGGTACTGATGAAAACAAAAGCCAAGGTGCAAGTATCTCTAGTTGATTTTTTTGTTGTGAAATTTGATTCAATACTTTTTGAGACCATCTTTGTTCATGTTCACCTTCTCCGGATTTTAGTGTTGATAGTATGCTTCTAAAATAAATCTCCAATTGATCTACATACGCTTTTACTTCCCTTATGTTTTGAAGTTTATCCCTGTAATTTTTTTCCAAATCATCACGAAACTTTAACAGCATTTCATTGCCAGCAGTATGCTCCAGCAGCACATTAATGGTATCGGCCAATCCTTTGAAAAAACTTTCCTTTACTATGGCATCATCGGGCAGTGCCAGTAGTCCTTGCTTTAAAGTAATAAGATGTCCCGCCATGTTACCACTGTCAACCGAAGAAATATATTTTGGCAATAAAGGTTCTAAAGAAATTGTATCGTACCAGTTATACAAATGTCCCCGATATTTTTCCATGCCCTGCATGGTATTAATTGTTTTGCTGGTACGCTCTACAACTTCGGTAGAGGTGAGGTAGCCAAAATCGTACGCTGTAAGGTTGGATAATAGGGACAACCCAATATTGGTTGGCGAAGTGCGGTGGGCAACCCTTTCAACAGGTTCTTCCTGGTAATTATCAGGCGGTAGCCAATTATCTTCTGCTGTTATAAATCTTTCGAAAAAGCCCCAAATTTTTCTTGACAAGCTACGCAGGTAGATCGTTTGCTTTTCAGAAATCGTCATTTTATCCGGCGACAACAGGCGGTTTATTACAAAAGCAATAGCAGGAGCTATCATCCAAAAAATAAGAAAAGGAAGGGCGATCAGGAGAACACCGGTATTAAAAAAGGTTAAATAAACATACACCATCATTGCAAAAAGTGGTTCGAACCACATATCAGTATACGATTTTATAATACTGTCCTGCATAATGTGGTTTCGATTGTAGGGGTTCCACTGCAGCAAGTTTTTATGCGATATATGTACCCTCCAAAGCGTACGCAGTATAGCATCAATATTTAAAAATACTTCGTAAGGTAAAAAAACCAGGTCTAGCATTTGCTGCACAAAATTCTCAAAAGCAGTGCGACTAGTATATACAAAGTGCTGAATAAATATTACATCGGGAGGCTTGCGATACAACTCCCAGCAAAAATTAACCAAAGACGGCAATACAATTATAAGGGTTACAGCAAGCGTCCAAAACCAGGCAACTGATGATAATGTCCAACCAAACAACAGCAATAATAACTGGCATAATGGGATTAGGCTGCGCCGTATATTATCAAATATTTTCCACTTCGAAATTAAAGAAAGCGGGTTCTTATGCAACCTTTTGTCATGGCCGGGTATAAATGGTAATATCCACTTCCCTATCTGCCAGTCACCTCTTATCCATCTGTGCCGTCGTTGCATATCTGTATCATACCTGTGGGGATATTCTTCGTACAATTGTACATCGGTAATTAATCCGGATCGGGCATAACAACCTTCGAGCAAGTCGTGGCTTAAGATGCGGTTCTCTGGAAGCTTGCCCTTCAGCGCCAATTCAAATGCATCCACATCGTAAATTCCTTTTCCTATAAAAGAGCCTTCTTCAAACAAATCCTGGTAAACATCCGACGAAGCTTTTGTGTAAGGATCTGTACCAGGATCGTTGCCAAACAGGCGTGCATATAAAGAGCTTTCGGTAGCCGGTAAACTATTTGATACCCTTGGCTGAAGAATACCATATCCTTCTGTAATTCTTTTTTTCTTTTCGTTATAAACGGGATGGTTTAATGGATGCGCCATGGTTCCAATCATCTTCCATGCTGTATCGCGGGGTAATTGTGTATCCGTATCAAGTGTAATAATGTATTTTATTTGGCTGAAGCAGGAAGTGTCGCCAATAATTTCAGAAAAGCAGTCGTCGTGATTGCCCCTCAAACATGCATTAAGATCCCCCAACTTGCCACGCTTTCTTTCATAAGCCATCCATATTTTATCATATTTATTCCATTTGCGGGAGCGGTGAAAAAGAAAGAACGTATCGTTAGTTGTTCGGCCGTATTTTTTATTTAATTCAGTGATGCCTTTTTTTATTTTAAGCAATAGCGCTTCATCTGTAGGTAAATGCTCGGAAGCGGCATCTTTAAAATCTGTGAGTAAGGCAAAGTAAAGATTTGAGTCACGGTTGGCAAGAAACCTTACTTCCAACCCTTCTAACAAATCATTGATGTTTTCAAAACTTGTAATCAATGTAGGTACCACTACCATCGTTTTAGCTTCGTCGGGTATCCCCTTAGAAAAGTCCATTCTTGGTAGCAGGGTTGGCTTTAATAAGATGGTACTTAACCAATTTACAAGGGAAACTGCAAACCTGGTTGTGGTTATTAAAGCCACTATACAAACACTTATCATTACTGTTGTAGAAAGGTTTTCTTTGGCAATCTGTGCTATAAGTAACCAGCAAATAAGAAATGTAAGTATGCTAATGCTTCCCAGGTAAATTAATAAGGGGTGTTTGCTTCTAATTCGGCCGCATTTTTCAGAAATATTTATTTTCACATTGGCAGCTTTTGCTGTATCAATACAACCATCTCCAATGAGAAAGTAACCTACATGCGATTGTTTGAAATTATTATTTAATGCAGCACTTTTTGCCGCATGTATAGCGATTTCTGCCACCACTTGTTCGGAAGATTTGCTGTAAAATGCAATTTTTTCAACAACATGCCTGTACTGATCACGGGTATGAAAATCCATTTTTCCATATACCCCATTAATGTCCTGCTGAAGCGTGGCTTCAACTATGCTCGTGTCTTCTACAAAATCTCTCCAGTTAGTGGTGCTTAAAAAACGAAAGCTATTAATACAATTACTTACAGATACCTGTGTAGCAGCCTGGTTTTGATTATCAAGCTGTATCAGCTCACTGGTTGTTACTCCAATTTCTGAAAGTGTTTGCTCTATCCAGTTCAGGGGTAAAGAAAGTGTATTGCCTTTTTCAAGTAACCGCCTGTTCAACTCTGCCACAAAGGTACTGTCCATCGGTGGCTCAGATCGGGCCATATCTGCAATAACCAACACCAGGTTTTTTGGGTCTTTTTCAGCAACTTCTATCATTTCATTGGCCCACCTGTTAGCAAGCGATCTATTGGTAATTTCTTCTGCAATTAGTATGGAAAGTCGCCTTAAATTCTCTATCAAACCTAACCTGAGCATAATAGGAATTGCCCATAACTCACCAATTTTTAATTTATCTATAGTTTGGTAAGCATTTACAAACCCTGTTAATTTATCCATGTCCACATGTCCGTCGCTATGCGATATAAGCTCCACTGCCATATCATATACCCTTGGCAGATCGGCTAACTTGCCTTTCAATAGCCGGGGCAATGTTTTACTGTAGCCTTTAGGCAAATGTTTTTTGCCAGTATAAATTTGTTCTTCTATCAGGTAAAAATTATCAACCAGCCATTCGGCCGCTGGGGAAATGCGGTTGTTTTGTTTTAAGTTATCAGACAACAATGCATACACTTCCAGCAGAATATGCTCATTATCAGATAAGCGATCCAATAACTGTTCTGAAGTTTGATTATAAATGAGTTCATGCCTTTTAGCAATGTTGACAGCATGTTGTTCTAGTTTTTCCCTGGTAAAAATTTCGGCTCTTAATGGGGCTCTTTCATTTATGTAGCTGAGCGTATTGTTTTCCCCAAGAAAAGGATCAATGATGTTTTTCTTAAGTTTTGCAATGGCAAGAGGGAGTAATTCTATAAAATCAGTCTTCTTATTTCCCCAGTTAATTTTCATCTTCTTTTCAAAATTTAATTTTTGGATTACTACTTATATAAAACCTGGTATTCGTTGTGTTCAGCTTAGATGCTTTTTAAAAATAGCTTCAGCATTTTTCAGGCTTAAACATTTTATTTTTTTTGGGGTTAATCATATATATTATTTAGATAACAACCCTTACTCATTTGTTTGCTCTTCTTCCCCAAATAATTTTATAAAACTGAACCAGCAGCAGTGGTAATAAAGCTGCCAATATCGCAACCAGCCATGCTTTAAAGGAAAGTTCTACCAACCCTAAGACCAGTCGTAGTTGCGGTACAGCATACACCAGTAACATTAAACCGCTGCATAACAATATTGCAAGCCATACAAATTTATTGGTGGTAATCTCATTCACTAACAATTTGGAGTTTGGAGATGACATATTAAACACATGAAATATTTGCGCAAATGCCAGGGTTATAAATGCCATGTTATTGGCAACCTTATCGTCAGCGCTAATATATGCTTTGCAATAAAAAACGGCAACGATTACAGCCAACGTAATAGCTGCGGAATAAAGGGCTATAGCTATCCAGTTTTTATTAGTGATGATATTTTTTGCAGGGTTTCGTGGCGGGTTATCCATAATAGTTTTGTCGCCTTTGCCTACCCCAAGCGCCAAAGCGGGAAATACATCGGTAACCATGTTAAGAAACAATATTTGTAAAGCAAGAAGGGTTGATGCAGGTGCAATAAACCCCAAAACTGTTACAATAAATATCTCACTCAAATTGCAAGACACCAGATAGATGACAAACTTCTGAATGTTCCTAAAAATTTCCCTGCCATGGGCAACAGCTGCTGCTATGGAAATAAAAGAATCGTCCTTTAAAACAATACTAGCTGTTTCTTTGGCTACCTGTGTTCCTCTTAAACCCATCGCAATACCTACATCTGCTTTCTTTAAAGCCGGTGCATCATTTACACCATCGCCCGTCATAGCTACTACATTACCTGCCTCCTGATAGATGCCTGCAATCTCTAATTTCTGTTTGGGAGTAGTTCGGGCAAATACGGCTGTATTCAAAATCTTTTCCCTCCATTCATTGGTAAGTAAATCTGCGGACGGCAAATCTTTTCCGGTAATGACAGCCTGTTGATCATCATTAACCAGGCCTGTTTTCTTCGCTATATTCAAAGCGGTTAACGGATGGTCGCCTGTAATCATTACTATTTTTATTCCCGCCTTTCTGCAGGTTAAAATGGCTTCTTTAATATCCAGCCGGGGCGGATCTAAAAAACCAATCATTCCCACATATACCAGTGCATCTAAATAATTTTCCTTACTAATATCTGCCGCTTCATTGCAGGCAAATGCTAAAACCCGCAGCCCATTAGCAGCCATTTTTTCGGAATTATCCAGCACTTTCTTTTTATCATCTTCTTTTAATTCTTCTATGCGTGTTCCCTTTTGAATCCTGTTACACTTTGCTAACAAATGTTCCACCGAACCTTTGGCCGCAACAAAATTTCCTTCTGCTCCTTTGTGCAGCGTGCCCATTATTTTTGTTTCGGAACTAAATGGCACTTCCGCGATTCTCTCGTGCTGCTTTTTTATTTCATCGGAAGTGGTACCGGTGGTGTTAGCTAAATGAATGAGTGCTATTTCTATCGGGTCACCCAACAGGTTGTCTTTTTCTTCTGTATTTTTTGGTGCAGCATCGTTGCATAATGCGCCAATCAACTTTATTTTGTCAAAACTTTCTTTGCTGTTTTTTATTTCACCGTGTTCAAATTTTAATTCCTTGTTTTCAATGCGCACTTTTAATTCTTCCGAGGGAAAAGAAAGGGTATCTACGTGAATGGTATTTTCAGTTAAGGTGCCTGTTTTATCAGTTAAAATTACATTGGTGCTGCCAAGTGTTTCTACCGCCGAAAGTTTTTTTACAATGGCATTTCTACGAGCCATCAGCAACATACCATAAGCAAGGGCAACAGTAGAAACGATGGGTAATCCTTCGGGAAAAGCAGCGACAGCAAGGGCTATGGAAGTTTCAAATATCAATAACCAAGGTTTGCCCTGTATAATTCCGGTGATGGCAAAGACGCTTGTCATAAACAAGGTTATCCAAATGAGGTTTTTGCTTAAAGCACCTAATTTTCTATCTAATGGGGTTACTGTCTCTTCCGCACTTTCCACTAGGGAAGTAATGGTGCCAAGCTGTGTATGTTGTGCAATTCCTGTTATAACGGCTTTGCCTTTCCCGCTCACAACAGAAGCACCTTTAAACACCATATTGTGCTGATCGCCTAAAACGGTTTCCTTATCAAGTTTCTCTAGGTTTTTTTCGGTAGGAAGTGATTCGCCAGTTAGTGAAGATTCATCGCATTGAAGTTGATTTATTTCTATCAATCGTCCATCTCCGGGAATGATAACACCTGCTTCCAGCACTACCACATCTCCCGGTGCTAATTTTTCAGATGGTATTTCCTGTGTTTTACCATCCCTTATTACTTTACACAAAATCACATCCATTTCTTTTAAGGCATTCATAGAACTTCGTGCCTGCAACTCCATCAAGAAGCCTATCAGGGCATTTATTAAAATAACTATGCCAATAGCACCCGCCTCAATATAGTTTTTAAAATACAACGTTACTATCACAGCCCCAAGCAACAGATATACTATCGGGCTTTTGAATTGTAGCAGCAACATCATCCAAGTACTTTTTTGTTTTTGTGATACATAGATATTTGCACCAAACTGTTTTGTACGATTTTCTGCTTCGGATGCCGCGATGCCCTTTTCAGCATTGGTATCAAACGATTGTACAATTTCTTCTACAGATAAAGTATGTACATCTTGTCGGGGATAATTTATTTTCATACTTTATTTGTCTTATGTCTTATTAAAGACCAATAAAGGCACTTTTGCATTAAAAGAATATTCTGCCGATTTATAAGAAAAGAATATTTTCTCAAACCAACTTCTTTGCTGCTCTGTTAACATTATCATCATAGAGGGCTTGTTCTTTTTTATTGCCGTTTTAATATTCGTAATGGAAAATTCATTAGGGTTTCTGTTGGTCATATTAAAATTGATTTGGTAGACAAGAATTTTTTTAACAGCTATCTCAATGGCTTTTAATCGGTTGCTGTTTTCCAAAACCGATGTTAAATGGAGTAATCCAATTGTTGCTTTAAATGGCCTTGCAAAAGCAATAGAAAAACCAACTAGACTGTGGATACGACTTGCCCTCTTCTTTGTAGGAATTTCAAACTCTATGATAGGAGAAAAACCACTCATTCCATCTTTGCTTCTTATTAGCGCAAACTGAAACATTATTTCTGTAAGGTATTATCTAAAAATCTATCATTCCGGATATGCAGCCCAACAAATTTTGAAAGACCAGTTTTAAAGTGGAAAGCAAAGTTACCCTTTGTTGTTCCATCCATACGGGTCGTTAATGCAGCAAGTCGTAAGCTATAGGTACCCACGGCTTCAGGCATGCCCATGTGTGTAAAGAATGGATGAGCTATTTCTTCATCATCGCTCATTTGGCTTATTTTATTACCTGTAGAATCGGTCTTCATTTTAGGCATTTGCTGGCTGTAGGCGGAAAATGTGCTAACGATTAAAATAATAAATGAAGGCAAGGAAAATTTTACGAACCAGCAGATCTCATTTATATATTTTTTCATTTCATTTTATTTAAAAGAATCCATTTTATTTTAAGCAAACTACTTTTGGCTGGAAAGCCATGCTTTAAAGTCAATAATTTCTTTGTTTTGATCCGTAATTATCTTCCGCGCCATTTTTTTTATTTCATATTGTTTACCGTGCGATAATTCATCTTCGGCCATTTTTACAGCACCTTCATGATGTGATTTCATCATCATTGCAAAATCTTTATCTGTATTGCCTGTCATTTGCATGTTGTTCATTTTATCCATCATGTCTTTCATCGTTTCGCTTAATTCATGGTGCATCTCCCCATTCATCTTTTTTACTTCGGGCATTTTATAGTTTTTTACAAACCGATGCAGTTGCTCTATTTCGGCTTTTTGTGCAGTAACAATATTTTGAGCCATTGTTTTCATCTGCGTATCTGTGCCTTTGGCTATTTCCACTTCGCTCATATCAATAGCTGCCTGGTGGTGAATAATCATCATATTGACAAAGTCAAGATCGAAATCACCTGTCATTTTCATCTCATTCATTTTTCCCATTGTACTACTCAATGATTGCATTATACCATTATCCATTTGCATCTTACCTGAATTCATTGAATCGTCCTGCATCATATGAGGCATCGAACTATCCATTTCGTTTTTTGTTGTATTATTTGTGTTGTCGCATGACTGAAGAAAGTATGCATTAAAAAATAAAGCTGTTGCGATTAAAATTTTGTTCTTCATGTTTATTACTTTTTAATTATTGATTAATGTATACTTTTAATTGGAAAGAATTTTCACAACACCAACAAGGTAGGTGTCCTAATTGTAGTTTATATTACACAATTAATTCAAAAAGTTACATCATTCACACATTCCAAAGGACTCAGTAAAAAACTGAAGATATTTTAGGTAAACAAATACTGTAAAAAATTGGCAACCCTAGTTTTTGCAAAATTTTGATTTACATATAGTCACATCTTCATCCCCTCCATCGGATTAGCCCCTTGCTTAAAAATAAATTCACTGTTTAATAAATACGCTCCCCTGATAACTACAATATCGCCTGGTTTTAGTCCTGATTTAATTTGAATTCTATCTCCATCTTCCATACCAGTCTCAACCATTATGCTTTTAAAAGATCCTGCTCCTGTTTGTTTCCAAACAGATGCACCGGTAGCGGTTCGGAGTACGGCATCAGATGGTAAGGTTAATGTGTTTACCTCTTTTCCTTTGATGGTTACGTACGCTGCCATACCAGGTTTCAACTGATTTTCATGATTGGCAACAGTTACACGAAGCAGGTTAATACGTGTTTGTTGGTTGATTTCAGGGTTTATAAATTCAATCTTTCCGGTTGTTTGTTTACCTGGCAAATCAGGGAATTGAACAGTGGCGACTGCATTGTTATTAATCTGTGATAATTGTGATGAATAAGCCTGCGCTTCTACCCAAAGCGTTGATAAATCTGCTACACGAACAATTGTTCCGCCTTCTGCTGCATATTCACCTTCGTTTACATCTGTTGATATAATATAACCTGAATAGGGGCTAAAATAAGCGGTTGATGGAGATGCGGTTTTTTTGAGTGTTAACTCTTGAATTTGCCCTTCCGTCAAACCCCATAAGAGCAATTTATTTTTTGCACTTTGTACCAGCACGGTAAAATTGATAATTGAATTGTCCAATACTTTTTGCTTCTCTAGTGCCAGAATATATT
This sequence comes from Segetibacter sp., assembly GCA_031424295.1. Classification (GTDB taxonomy): domain Bacteria; phylum Bacteroidota; class Bacteroidia; order Chitinophagales; family Chitinophagaceae; genus Segetibacter. The sequence continues at coordinate 11,505 of JANPHE010000099.1, forward strand.
CCTGTTTGGCACTATTCAGTTCTTCGCTGTACAAGTCAAATAGTCTATCTCCTTTTCTAACATAATCACCCAAGTTTTTAAAATAAAGTCGTTCAATTCTACCCATCACCCTTGCACTTACAGCATTAATTTTACTTTGATCGATATTAAGTGTGGCGGTAAGTACAGTCTGTCCACCGAGCATTCCGCTACTTATAGTGTCTGTCAAAATATTGCCCAGTTTTATTTGTTGCCCGGTCAATTGCACCCCTTCCTTTTCTGAAGTGGAAGTTTTCGTAGCCTGTATCAGTTTCATCCCACAGATAGGACAATCACCCGGTTTATCTTTCATCACTTGTGGGTGCATGGAGCAGGTATAATATACTTCTCCGTGTCCGGCATGGGCTGCCTCACCGGTATCTTTTATTTTATCACTTTTACAGGCACCTAATAAAAATATAAGTACTGCTACCACAAATAACTTTTTCATTTCAATTTATTTTAAACACTACTTTATTCTTTTTTGCTTTGCGATATCATTATCATAAAACTTTCTTGATTATTTATTATTATTCAATATCCTAATGCTAATTTTCATTATTAATTTTTATAAAACTTTCGCTGTCCATCAAAAACTGGGCATTTACAGCCACAGAATCAGCAGGTGTAATGCCGCCTGTTACCTGAATTAGATTATTATTAGCTACACCTGTGGTTACTTTTTGTGCTTTGTAGCCATTCCCACTTTTTACAAAAACAATTTTTTCAAAACCAAGTGATACAATGGCTTCTTTGGGTAACCATGCTGCGTTTACCGGGGTGCTGAAAATAGTTGCTTTCACCTGGCTGCCAATGGGTAATTGCAACTCACTGTTATCAATATTTACCCTGGCTGTTAATGTCTTACTGCCGGGCCTAAAAAACGGCTCGATAAAGAAAATTGAACTCTGAAAAGTTTTTTCTGGCCTGGATTCCGGCACTATGCTTACTTTATTGCCTGTTTTTATAAACACCTGATCCGATGAATAAATATTGAGCAACGCCCATATTTTGTTTGCATTGTAAACTCTAAAAACTGTTTGTCCCTTTTGCAGGTACATCCCTTCTTTAAGGCTAAGTTCCTCTGTGGTTAATGAGAGGGCTCCATTCATGGAAGCAGGTGCAGTTATATCTTTACTCATAACCTGATTCAATGCTTCATGAATATGACCGCTGTATCTGCTGTAAACCGAAACAGTAAGCAACGGTTTTTGGGTTTTTATTAATTGCTGTAATTGTTCGGCCGAAAAACCAAGTAATAATAATTTTTGTTTGGAAGCATTAATTAATGAATAATTAGCGGCATCATTTTTCAGGAGAAATAAATGATTTTGCTGAGCAGTCAATAATTCGGGGCTGTAGATGTCCATAATTTTTTGCCCTTTTTTAATCAATTGATAGCGATACTTTACATACATTTTTTCAATCCTGCCATTAACACGGGCTGATATAGCTCCTACTTCGTTGGTATTGTATGCAGTATATCCCAGTGCATTAATTTCTATGTGTTCTTCTTTTTTTATTAGTGTAATAGCAGGGATTGAAGAGATTGCAAAACCACTCGTAGGTTGCAATAAAGTATGCAGAGAAACATCGTGTGATGTACTACTGTCACTTTCCATTTTCATTTCTCCTTTGGTTGAATCCATACTATCCATATTCATATCTGCCATATCAGTTTTTGCCTGCTGCTTTGTTTCATTTTTGGGAAGTATCATTTTAAAATATACCAATGCTGCCGCTGCCAGTAATACCAGCACTGAGGTTATGATAAATGCTATTTTCTTTTTGTTCATACCCTAAAAAAATTTCTGTCAAACAATTTCTGTCCATTATTTTGTTTCTACTATTCTTTCCAACTCAACCTGCATAGTTAGTAATTGCTGCAATTGGTTTAAGTATTCAAGCTGCGTCATATTTAATGTTTCCCATGCATCAAAAAGCATAAACAATTCTTCTGTATTCTGCTCATAGCCTAATTGCATGGTTTTATAATTATTCCTTAATGCAGGCATGATATTATCCTCGTATAATTTCAACTGCCTTTTCTTCAACTCTATTTCATTACGCATAACATAAGCCATACTGCTGTATTCGTTCACCATCATTTCTTTTTGCGATTGCAATGCAATTGCTTTCCATTTCAAGCTTTCAATATTTGCTTTATTCATTTTAGCAGACCACTTAGCCATTGGAATTTTCATCATTCCCATTAAAGTAAATTGCTGCGGAAAACCTCCAAAGCCAAACATGTGCTCATACCGAATACCAAACTGTGGTTTCAAGCTTTGCCTTTCTGTTTCCTGTTTTAAAATGGTAATGCTGATGTCTCTATCAATAGCTTTTAAATCGCTGCGGTTGTTGTAAAAAAGGGTACTGTCAAATATTACTGAAGCGTAGTCATTTATTTGGTAGCTGGTATCTATGTCAAAATCAGTCATTGCATTTCTGCCCATCAGGGAATTGATGCGGATGCGCTTTTCTTTAATGTCGTTTTCAAACATTAACTGCATATTCTTGATATTACCCAATGCTGCTTTTGCCTTGTAATACGCACTGATTTTTTCCAAACCATTTTTATAGCGTATCTCGGTATTTTTAATCATGAAGTCAAGCAGCTTTTCATTTTGCTCTAATACTGCCAGTTTCTTTTCAATGATGATCCATTCGTAATAATTTTTTTTGGCATCATTCATTAATTCATTGAGCGTAGCATTCTTTCTTTCTTTTGGCACAGAAGACATGGCTTCCATATAAGCTGCATCTGCATTTAGTTTCTTTTTGTTAGGCAACATTTGCTGACCACCAATCATGTATTGACCCATTCCTGTAGCTCCCATATCACCTTTCTTCCACAGGCTGGCATTATAGGGAACCATCCAAAAACCTGTACTTACTTCCGGTGGCATCCAGCTTTTAGCGCCTTTAGCAGCTTCATCCATTGATCTTATTTCTGCATCATACATTTTTATGGAAGGATGTGATCGTTGAATAGAATCCATGATGGCATTGAGCTTCAAAACGGGCTGCCCGAAGTTTATTTTGGCTGTAAGCATAAGTAGCAGTATGAATATTATTATTTTCATTTTTATTTAATCATTTAGTTCTTCAATTACCACTTTCCCTTTTTTCTTCAATTCGTATTCTCTAACCAACGCATACATGGCTGGTAAAACTATCAATACAAAAAATGTAGAAGTAACAAGTCCAAATACAAAAGGGATAGCAATCGGCTTCATTACATCGCTGCCGGTGCCGGTTGCCAGCAACAGAGGTAACAGCCCAAATATATCTACCAATACCGTCATTAATTTTGGCCGTAGCCGGAGCGCTGCACCTTCGTAAACAGCATCTTCAATGTCACTGTTTTTTAAAGGCTCGCCTGCTTCCTTTTTTTTACGTACTTTGTTGAACAAGGAATTATTTAAATACACCAGCATCAGCACTCCCGTTTCTACCGCTATGCCGAATAAAGCAATAAAGCCAACAGCAACTGCTACCGAAAAATTTACATCAAAAAAGTAAAGAGAATAAGCGCCACCAACCAAAGCAACCGGTATGCTGGATAATACAATCAATACTTCCCGGAAAGTATGGAAGGTGAAATAAAGGATGACGGTAATAATGAGGAGTACAATAGGAATTAAAATTTTTAATCTCTTCTCTGCCCTCACCTGGTTTTCGTATTGTCCGCTCCATTCTATAAAATAACCTCTAGGTAATTTTTGTACTAGGCTCTCCAGTTTCTTTTTGGCATCAGCTACCGTGCTGCCCAAATCTCTTTCTCTAACATTAAACAATAATGTGCCACGCAGCATAGCATTTTCTGAAGTAATCATCGGCGGGCCTTCTGCTATAGAAACATCTGCTACGGCTGAAAGTGGGATAGGGCCGCTGGGGCTGGTTACGAGCAGGTTTTTTAATTGGCTTATGTTATTTCTAAAATCCTGGGCAAAACGGGCATTCACCGAAAAGCGTTGCCGCCCCTCAATTGTAGTGGTAACGTTCATTCCACCAACGGATGATTCAACCACCATATTAATATCATCCACACTTAAACCATAACGGCCTATTTCTTCCCTTTTAATTTTTATCTCTACATACTTACCACCAATAATGGGTTCTACATATAAATCTTTAATGCCCTCCACACCGGTTAATGCCACTTTAAATTGTTGCGCCAGGATGTTGATTGAATCGAGGCTTTGGCCATACACTTTTACACCAACATCAGTACGGATACCGGTTGAAAGCATATTTATACGATTGATGATCGGCTGTGTCCAGCCATTGATTACCCCAGGTATTTGCAGCTTATTATTCAACTCTTCAATGATCTTATTTTTGGTCATTCCGTCCCGCCATTCGGACTGAGGTTTTAATAACACAATGGTTTCAATCATGCTGATGGGAGAATTGTCAGTAGCCGTATTTGCCCTTCCGGCTTTGCCTAAAACATTGTGCACTTCCGGCACTGTTTTAATTATTTTATCCTGTACCTGTAGTATGCGTTTTATTTCGGTATTAGAAACATCGGGAAGCGTTACCGGCATAAATAACAGCGAACCTTCATCCAACGGTGGCATGAACTCTGAACCTAACCGCATTACCAATGGAATACTTGCAGCAACCAAAAGGAAAGCAATAGCAATAGTGGTTTTCTTCCAGCGAAGACACCAGCGGATTATTGGATTATACAACCAAAGAAAAAACCTTGATACCGGGTGTTTTTTTTCTGGCCGCATTTTGCCTTTTAGTAATATTGCCATCAACACAGGCACTAAAAAAACAGCTACCAATGCTGAGCCAATCATGGCAAAGCTTTTAGTAAGCACTAGTGGCGTGAATAATTTCTTTTCCTGGCCTTCTAAAAAAAGTATGGGTGAAAATGATACCAGCGTAATTAATATAGAACTGAATACTGCCCTTCCTACCAATACGGAGGAGCTTTCAATTCTTTTTAATCTTTCTTCATTTGATATCATACTAATTTTTTATTCCGTTTCTTCTGTAATAGATTTTAAAGCATTTTCCACCATCACAATGCCGGCATCTACCAGGTCGCCTACTGCCAGGGCCACACCGGCAAGCGACATAATGTTAGAACTAACATTAAACCAGTCCATCATAATAAAGGAAATCAACACGCTCATTATAATGGTGATAACCACAATTAAAGCGCTGCGTACATGTAGCAGGAAGATGAGCAGCACAAGGGCCACAACAATGATCTCTTCGATCACTGCTTCTTTTAAAGTTGCAATCGTAGCTTCAATTAAATCTGACCGGTCGTAGGCGGTATGAAACTTAACGCCTTCAGGTAAACCCTTTTCAACATCTTTTAATTTCTCTTTTACCTTATCAATTACCTCTTTGGCATTTTCGCCGTATCGCATAATAACTATACCGCCTACTTTTTCTCCTTCCCCATTTTCTTCTATAATCCCCAGGCGCAATTCGCCACCCATTTGCACGGTGGCAATATCTTTAACACGGATGGGGATAGAGCCTTGCGTTAGTAATGCTATTTCTTCAATGTCTTTTATTTGGGTAATATAGCCTACGCCCCTGATGATATAACCCATATCCGCCATCTCAATTTTTCTTCCGCCCACATCGTTGTTGTTTGCCCTTACTTTTTCAATTACATCCATTAAAGGAATATTGTAATAGCTTAACTTGTGCGGATCAATTACTATTTGATACTGTTTTTGAAAACCACCATAAGAGGCCACTTCACTTACACCAGGCACTGTTTGCAACGCAAATTTTATGTACCAATCCTGCAAGGCTCTTAATTCTCCTAAATCATGTGAGGGTGCATCTAAAGTGTACCAGAAAATATGTCCTAACCCGGTACCATCGGGACCTAAGGTGGGTACCACATTTTGGGGCAATAAACGCTGGGCATAATTGAGCCGTTCCAACACTCTTGTACGAGCCCAGTAAATATCTACATCATCCTCAAAAATTACAAAAACAAAACTCATCCCGAACATGGAGTTGGCCCGAATGTTTTTTATTTTGGGAATGCCCTGCAGGTTACTTACTAACGGATAAGTTACCTGGTCTTCCATAATCTGGGGACTTCTGCCCATCCACTCAGTAAATATGATAACTTGGTTTTCAGACAGGTCAGGTATGGCATCAACCTTTGTATTATTAATTGAATAAAAACCATAGCCCGTTACTGCCGCAGCTATCAGCAGTACGATTACACGATTTTTTAATGCCCATCTTATAAAATTGCTGATCATACTTTATTTTGATGCTGGTTGTCCATTATGTTTAAAAAGTTTTAACAATTTTGCTACCTGTATAATTATAACAGAAGAAATAGCCGCAGTGAGAATGATGGTCCATTCGGTGAATGTCATGGGTACTATATTCAATGCCTGGCGTACAAAAGGTATTTGAATAACACCTATCAAAATAGCGAGGCTTCCTATTACTGCATACCAGACATATTTATTTTTAATAACCTCGTTATTAAAGAATGGGCCATTCCCCATATTGAATACATGAAAGAGCTGGCAAAAAATCAGGGTGAAGAATAAAATGTTATTGCACATAGCCTCATCAAGGTTCTCACCGCTATGGAAAGTATTATGATTGAAAAGAACAGCAACAGAACTTACGGATGCAATAACCAGGGAGTAAAAGAAAATAAGTTTCCAACGGTTTTTATCAATTATAGGTTCAGATGATTTCCGGGGAGGCTGCTTCATAATAGCCGCCCCACCTTTGATGACACCTAAAGCCAGTGCAGGCAACAGATCTGTAATAAGGTTGATAAAAAGAATTTGTAACGGCAACAATTGGAAATGCAGGTTCAGGATCGCCACAACAGCTATCACGGCCAGTTCACTAAGGTTACACGAAAGCAGAAAGGTTACAAATTTTTTAATGTTCTCAAAAATAATACGCCCCTGCCTTATGGCTACAACAATAGATGAAAATGAATCATCCTTTAATACCATATCCGAAACTTCCTGTGCCACCTGTGTACCCCGCAGCCCCATGGCAATACCGATGTCAGACTTTTTAATGGCCGGCGCATCATTTACACCATCACCAGTCATCCCTACTACATATTCTTTTTCCTGGAAAACTTTTACAAGATCTAACTTGTGTTTTGGAGTTACCCGGGCGAAAACAGAAGTGTTTATCCAATGCTGTTTTTCTTCTTCGCTTAGCGCTTCAAATTCCTTCATATCCTTTCCAATTACCGGCACTTCACCTTCTTTTGATATACCCAATTGGGTTCCTATGTAATGGGCTGTCGCAGGATGGTCACCAGTGATCATAACCACTTTTATACCTGCTGTTTTGCAATCGTTAATGGCGGCTTGTACTTCTGGTCGTGGCGGATCAATCATGCCCACCAATCCAAGAAAAACCAGCTCATCTATTAGGGAAGAAGGTACAGTATCCAACTTACGGTATGCCATGCCAATCATGCGATGGCCGGATGCAGAAGATTGTTCTGCTTTGGCGAGCCATTCATCTCTTTTTGAAGTATCCATCGCCACCTCACTATCTTCAAAAATTTGTGTACACTTCAGCAATAACTCCTCTGGAGCGCCCTTTGCAAAAACATAATATTTACCATCGTGCTCATGCAAGGTGGACATGAATTTTGTTTCGCTGGAGAAGGGTTCTTCGTCTTTTTTTACAAATGCTGCCCGAATGGAATTGATGTCCTCACCCTTATTTTTTGAAAACTTTAGTAAGGCTATCTCTAATGGATCACCAATTTCTTTTGTTTCTTTTTCGGCTTCTTGAATATCGGCTGTGTTACATAAAACAGCGCATTGCGTTATCAATTCCAACTGTTCCTTTTTACCGGTAAAGGCAACATCTTTTTTCCAGGTGCCGGAAGCGGTATCAACAAAGACCACTTCCATTTTATTTTGTGTGAGTGTACCGGTTTTATCGGTGCAAATAACATTGGTGCCGCCTAAAGTTTCTACGGCCGACAATTTTTTTACAATAACATTGTAGCGGGACATTTTTAACATGCCTTGTGCTAAAGTCATGGTGGCTACAATCGGCAATCCTTCCGGAATGGCAGCAACAGCCAAGGCGATAGCAGTTTGCAGCATTTCAATAATAGGAACCCCGTTAATTAAACCTGCAATAAAGATAAGCACCACCAACCCTACAGTAATTTTGATTAGCTTTTTACTAAACTCTTCCAGCTTCTTTTCTAATGGAGTTGCTGCCTGCTCCGATGATTGAACAAGGTTGGCTATCTTTCCTAATTCAGTATTCATGCCTGTAGCACAAACCAATATATAGCCATTACCTTTAGAAACATTCGTAGCTTTAAAAGCCATATTTGTGCGGTCTCCAAGAATGGTGGCCTCAGGTAAATCAGCAACCTTCTTCTCAACAGGAACGGATTCGCCGGTAAGAGCTGATTCGTCAATCTGTAATTGCGTGGATTTAAATATTCTTCCATCTGCCGGTATCATATCACCAGCTTCTGTAAATACAATGTCGCCCGGTACTATTTCTTCAGCATTAATTTCAGTTAGTTTTCCATCACGAAGCACTTTTGCAGGTATGGATGAAAGCTTTTTTAAAGCCAGCACAGATCGCTGCGCCTTAAATTCCATATAAAATCCTATGGCTGTATTGATGAAAATTACTATTAAAATGGCAATGCCATCCAGCCATTCTTTAAACCAGAAAGACATTGCTACAGCGAAGAAGAGGAGATATACAATAGGACTTTTAAACTGGTTGGCTAATAATTGCAAAATACTGAGTGCCTTAGCTTCTTCAATAGCATTCTTGCCGAATTGCTCAAGCATTTCTTTAGCCTTTTCACTAGATAAACCTTGCTCCGTATTACTGCTAAGCAATGTAATAGCTTCTTCTATCTTTATTGCGTGAAAAGTAAAGTCGCCAAGAATTTTTTCCATTGCTTTTTTATTTATCACCTAATTCCTTTTTCATCCAATACTTTTTTATACTTAGCTCTATGAAACCCACTGATCTTCCATCAACTGTGGGCTTCTGCCCATCCACTCCGTAAAAACAATCACCTGGTTTTCCGAAAGGTCAGGAATTGCATCCACCGGATTATGCTGCACTTCATAGATGCCCCAACCAAACATACCGGCTGCAATTAGTAATACCACAAAACGATTACGTAACGAAAATGAGATGAGACGTTCTACCATT
>JANPHE010000100.1:0-3737 GCA_031424295.1 Segetibacter sp.
CTTTCCAAATCAAGGTGATTGGTAGGTTGGTCAAGTACAATAACATTCGGATTTTGTAGCATCATTCGGCTTAGCATACATCTTACTTTTTCTCCTCCACTCAGCACTTTTGTTTTCTTCATAATCTCATCGCCTGCAAACAACATTTTTCCTAAAAATCCTCTCAAAAAAGGTTCATCAACATCTGTCACATAATCAGGCACATATTGTCGCAGCCAATCCATCAGGTTTAAATCACTCTGAAAAAATTCATTGTTTTCTACGGGCAAATAAGCAGTAGTAACAGTTGTGCCCCAATCAAACTTTCCGTTTTCGGCAGGTTGGGCTCCATTGATTACCTCAAAAAAGTTGGTGACGGCCAGAGGATCTCTGCTTAGAAAGGCTATTTTATCATTTTTATTGATGCTGAACGTAACCTTATCATACAGCTTACGACCTTCAACAGATTTGCTAAGGTTTTCTACACCCAATATTTGATTGCCTACTTCGCGCTGTTGCTGAAATATAATACCCGGATATTTCCGATTGCTTGGCTCTATCTCATCTATCGTTAGTTTTTCTAAAGCTTTTTTCCTGGAAGTAGCTTGTTTGCTCTTAGACGCATTGGCACTAAATCGTGCAATAAACTCTAGCAAATCTTTTCTTTTATCCTCGTTCTTTTTATTCTTATCGCTCATTTGGCGAGCCATCAATTGGCTGCTTTCGTACCAGAAGGTATAGTTACCACTAAAGATTTTAATTTTTGCTCTGTCCACATCTGCGACGTGCGTACATACAGTGTCTAAAAAGTGACGGTCATGACTCACGACCAATACGATATTTTGGTAATCTGCCAGAAAATTCTCGAGCCAACTAATTGTTTCTATATCCAATCCGTTGGTAGGCTCATCCAACAACAGAATATCAGGATCGCCAAACAGTGCTTGTGCAAGCAATACCCTTACTTTATAATTTCCAGGAATGTCTTTCATTACACTTCCATGGTACTTTTCATTTACACCCAGACTACTCAGTAATGTACCAGCATTGCTTTCTGCTTCATAGCCGCCCATTTCTCCAAAATCATGTTCCAACTCCCCTGCCCTCATGCCATCTTCTTCAGTAAAATCTTCTTTTGCATAAAGTGCATCCTTCTCGTGCATAATTTGCCACATTTTTTGGTGGCCCATCATGACTGTGTTCAGCACTGTCTCTTCTTCAAAAGCAAATTGGTTTTGTTTTAATACAGCCAACCGCTCTCCGGGTGTTATTTCAACCGTTCCTTTATTTGGTTCAATTTCACCACTTAATATCTTTAAGAAAGTAGACTTACCTGCACCATTGGCACCGATTACTCCATAGCAATTTCCTTTTATGAAATTGAGATTTACTTCATCAAACAATACCCTTTTACCATATGCAAGGGTTATATTTTTTACGCTGATCATGCTGTTTTGCTTTTCCTATTTTTTGAAATAGTGCGCAAAAGTAGTAAAACAGCGCCTAGTATTGATGTTTAAAAACCGGTATTGCAAAAAATCAAACGATCTAACTTTTACAATTGCCATATTTAATTGATTTTAGGCTCCTATATATTACAAAATACTTAATTTTAAAATACTTAAATGAAATTTACTTTACGATACCCTTCCAAAAACAAAAAGAGGCAGTCCAAAAACCGCCTCTAGTTATTAATATAAAAATTGAAACCTGCATGATCACTACTCTTTCAACACCTTTTCTACATAGGTATTTTCTACGGTGATTATTTTAACCAAGTACACTCCTTTTGAAAGATTAACCAAATTATCAATCCTTGTAGAATTTTGACCTTTTTCCAATTGAATAAGCCTTTCATCTACAATTTTGCCACCAGCATCAACTAATAAAACCTTAGCAGGTTGCCTGATTGAAGAAGTAATACTTACATTCAGAAAATCATTCAGTGGATTTGGATATAGCTTAATCGCAACACCTGGCATTAAATCCTTTTTAAATCTGACAATATTAGAAGTTGAAGTACTTCCAGACTTATTGACCTGTACTATTCTGTAATAGTATTTTAAACTATTAATATTTCGCACATCGTCTGCAAAATTATACTCTGTTGATGCGAGGTTCTTAGACATCACGGTACCTATCTTTTCAAATATTAAACCATCGATACTTCTTTCTACACTGTAATGAGCAACATCCTGTTCATTCTCAACTAACCATACAAGATTAGCAAGGTTGCTGATGAGCGTACCAGTAAATGATAGAATACTCAAAGGCAATATTGAAATAGATCTCCAATCTCTATCACCTGCTAACAATGACCGCACTAACTTAACATTGGAGCCTGATGGCAATGGACCACTCCAGGTTCCACTTGTTCCCATTGTACTGCTGCTAACATTTTTATAAATATCTCCTAACGCAAGCGTATTTAAATTGAGTACATCATACTGATCTACCAATCCATCTCCGTCAGCATCTGTAGTAATTAAATTGCTATAATTTAAAGAAAATAATTTTGATGCTTCCATTATATCCTGCGCTCCATCATTGTCAGTATCCAAATCAATATAATCAGGTTGACCATCAAAGTCATGATCATACGGAGTTATTCCGCTTCCGCCAAAAGTATTGGCACTCACATCATAAGCATCCACTAATCCATCTCCATCTGTATCTGTATCACCGGCCATGTTGTAACTAAACGTTGGCTGCCCTTCAACATTATCAGATATTCCATCATCATCACTGTCAATATCCAGGAAGTTCAATGGCCCTCTTGAATCTGAGTTTACGAGGTTTAAGAATTCCAAACTAAGAATTGCAGTTGCCCATCCATTAACAGCAGGCCCATTAATTTTTCCGTTAGAAATGCCAACATAATAAGGGAACCCAGCTTCTATCGCATCTACTATACCATCGCCATCGCTATCTATATCGTAAGGATTAGGCAAAGATGTTCTATCGGCATTTTTATTTGGCCAACTATCTGCTCTACCATCATTATTTGTATCAGGACCTGACTTTAATACCGAACCGCTCAATTCATTTGAATCGTTTAATCCATTGCCATTTGCATCTACAAAAACATCTAGCCTACCATCATTGTTTACATCTACTAACAATACCTCAACTATATCGGGGATGCCATCGTTGTCACTATCCAGATCTATAGTATTTGGAACGCCATCACCATCTGTGTCTCTAAAGCCAAGCCCAAATCCACTTCCGCTTGCACCTGTATTATTTCCATCTACATTCTGAGATAGACCATCGCCATCAGTATCTGAATAATTATCAATTACTCCATCTCCATTTACATCAACACCAAAGGCTTCTACCACATCAGGTATACCATCGTTGTCGCTATCGCTGTCTAAATAGTCGGGCACTCCATCACTATCCTTATCCAAAGAAGCTACACAACCCTTAGGATTTAATACTCCGAAATCAGGATCTTTATGGTTTATAATCCCATCATTGTCATTATCAGCACTTGGATCAGAACCACCTGAAAGGCAAGCGAAGGTAGTTGCTCCATTTCCACATACTTCTATAAAGTCAGTTATGCCATCATTGTCATCGTCTATGTCGTTGCCATCTGCTATGTTATCTCTGTCATTATCCGTCAACAACTGTAAAATGGCAGTTCCTGGTAACAAAGATTCTTTTCCTGCATTGTCTGTTACATAAAACGGGAATGCAATTCTTACGAAGTTATCAAATGGATCAACCAAAATGGTTTGTGTTGGTTGTCCTGT
>JANPHE010000101.1:0-14097 GCA_031424295.1 Segetibacter sp.
CTGCCATTAAGCCAAACATCATCAGCAATGCGGTCAGAATAATTACCTGAATAATGAGTGATTTATTTACAAGTGAAATATTATGTGTCGGTTCAATGGAAAGAAATAGTAAAATGGTTATAAGCCCTCTCGGAGCTACAAACAAAAGAGGTTGTAAAGGAAGTCTGGAAAGTTTAAGTTGAATTGTCCGAAAGGCGAATATCAAAAATACAATTGATAAAGCCCACAAAAAAGTATCAGTGTTCAACACTTCGCTTGTTTCAATTAAATAGCCGAACAGCAAAAAAAATAATGCTCTTATCAAAAATGCAACTTCAATCGTCAGTTCTTTAAACTTATTTACCTCTTTGTTTAACTCGTCAGGTTTAAATGTTTCTATCCACTTAAATCGTTTCAACTCGTCAAGATTGCCAATTGATAAACCAAAAAGCAAAATAAAAATCAGGCCGGGCAAATGATAAATTTTAGATATTCCATAAATCAAAATCACTAACAGAATGATTGGTACAAACTTAACATGATGTTCAATTTTGTTTAGCAAATACGAAAGCCCGATGGTTGCAATGAAAGAAACAACTGTTATGATTAGCAGTTGTAATGCAAAGTGTCCGAATGAAAGTATATCAATAATTTCATTCAATGCAAGGAAGTTAAAAATCAGAACTCCTAGAATGTCGGAAAAGCTGCTTTCATATATCACAAACTCTTTATTGTGTCCTAATAGATTTCTAACGCTTGGAATTGCAATGGCACTGCTGATAACGCAAAACGGAATTGCATTAGTCAAACTATCTTTAAGTCCGAAATGTCCGAAATATTGAAACATAAACGCAAGCAAGAAAGCCATAGCAATCATTGTAACCGATACACCTATAAAGGACTTTTTGATAAGCCCTAATTTTGATTTATTGAGTTCAAGTTCCAAAGAACCTTCAAGAACAATCAGAATAAGTCCAACTGTACCTAACACAGGAAGAAAGGGATAAAAATCAGGAAGTTTAATGTCCAACCAGATGATCAGTTGTCTAACAGCCCAACCTAAAAGTAACAATAGAATAACTGAAGGAACTTTCGTCTTGGAAGATGTTAAGTCAAATACATAGGCAATGAGCAATAAAACGCAAAATATTATAATAATAGTTATTGTCATTCCTTGTAATTGTTTATCCTATTTATGTTAGGCTGCTTCAAGTTTGCCCTGTTTTAATTGTATTCTGACTAACGTTTGGTGGGTTTAAATCAACTTGCAGCTAATCAGACGCAAATCTACTATTTTTCGCAGCTGTTGGTGTATTCAACAACAGTCTAAACTGTAGGTAAGTAAGCAGGTGGAGAATGCCAATGGCATAACTTGAAAAACGGGAGCACTCCCACGCTCAAGTTTCAGGTGAAGAAAACTGCCCGTTTAAGTCTATTAAAGCTAACTTTAACGAAGCAGGTTCTGCTTCTCCGGGCTTCCCAGCTAACCCATAATGCAATAATAGGAGAATGGGCGGGCACAAAGCTACCCACCACGCACAAGAACGGTCAGAGGGAATGGTTTTTTAAAAAACAGTGGCATATTTTTTACAATAATAAAATTTGAAAAGAGCAACCACAAATTTCTTTTCCTGAAAATCTCTATGATCGTATCGTCACATCAGAAAGGGTGGAAGATTATTACACAACGTTCGCATGGTTTGCTGGCTGCAATGATAGCCTATCAATACAATATTGATTTGCCCGTAGAAGTGATGATCCCAGTGCTTGTTGCCATTGCGGAGCATGATGATGGTGTGACTGAAACCATGGCCGATCAAAACCTTACAGCCGCTGGGGCACCCCGCAGCTTTACTGTTGAAGATGGAAAAAGTACGACTGATATAACCCCTTTGCGCAGCCTAATGGAAATTGGAAACTCAAAAAGCCAATTGAATGGATTACTGACCTCTCTTCACATAAAATTTTTGTATGATAGAGAAAAACCAAAACCTGACAAAGGTTTGGATGATTTTTTAAAGGAGCAGGAAAAATACCGAACAACTATTTTAAAAAACTTAAACATCAATAAAAAGTATGCTGCCTGGTTGTACAAGTTGTTGGAATGGAGCGATGCATGCTCATTATTGATCTGCTTAGATAAAATACAACATGAGGGAAGAAAAATGGAAATTTCTAAAAATCCTTACGGTGATATAAACGTGGTGCATTACAAACCCAATAAAGATATTTGTGTGGAGCCCTGGCCTTTCAAGAGCAATTCTTTTAATGTTTTTTATGAGTACAAAATTTTAGAACAATTGCAATTTAAGTCTATAGAAAATTTTAATGAAGTCAGTAAAGCTGCTAAAGTACAACAAGAGGTATTTACCTTTTCAAAGTAGGAAGGCATGGCAACGTAAATACCTAACTATTAACTATCGGATTATTCCATCCGTTTTTGCCGTAGTTGGTCTCTTCATCAATTACCTGCATGGTAGGGAAAGTTTGCAGATAAAAAATACCGAAGGCATAACTTTAAGAACGGAGGAACTCCCAAGCACAGGTGGCAGGCGATAGCACAATGAAACAGCAATTCTACAACACAAAAAGGGGCAAAAAATCCAACAATTTTTGAAAGTATTACTTACATTTACGCCTAATTAAAAAATTAATAAAATGACACCACAAGAAGTAGCAAATCGTTTACACGACCTTTGCCAAACAGGACAATATGAGACAGCACATTCAGAAATTTATGCTGAAACTGCAACCAGTACAGAAAGCAATATGCAAGGAGGTAGAGAAACCGCCTCAGGAATAGCAGCTATCAAAGAAAAAGGAGCGAAATTTCAAAGTATGATTGTAGAAATGCACAGTGGATATACAGCAGAACCAAAAGTTTATGGAAATTATATTTTTATGGAAATGGGAATGGATGTTACAATGAAAGAAATGGGTAGGATGAATATGACAGAAATGTGCAAGTATGAAGTAAAAGATGGTAAAATAATATCGGAAGCGTTTTACTATTAACTTTTTAGCCTGTTACATTGCACAAAAGAAGTTGTTGAAGAATGCACCAATCTATCCGTGTTTTCATAACAACAAGTACACTACAATTCGAATTAAAAAAGAGAGGGAAAACACCTCTCTTTTTATTTTATAGTACATTTATATACATCATTTTTATCAAAACCAACTTTTTATTGAAGTATCGCTTTCCGCACCTTATGATTTTTTCGTTCTCCTGCTTAATTTCATTCATTGTTTTACTTTGTTTTTGTTCTTCCTGTTTCTTCAATCCGCGCTTTGTGGTATTGCCTAAGACCGCGGCATGGGCTTAAAGATTTAATATTCACAAATGGGTTAACTACAGGCACTAGAATAAACAGGGCTAAGTACCTTGAAGTAAAGTCGCTGCTGACCAAATTGTTTTTTTCAAAGACAGAAGTTCTTAGAACTACATTTATCCTTGCATGGAGGTGCCGTACGAAACCTCTCAAAGAATGGGGGAAAAACTGAGTGACACTTAGAGAGAATGGGGATAAACAAAATCCTGTACCTTTATTAATCAATAAATTGAATGAATGAAACAATTAGCGGTTTTACTGCTATTGGTAGTCGGCATATTGGGTTGTACCAAAGAGGTTGGAAAAGATAATTATACCCCCTATCAGCAAGACACAGTACCAGCCAAGCCTTACATACAAGGCAACCTAAATATGCAGAAATTTGTAGAAAACAAATTTACCTCTAACGGTTCAGTCTATTTTAATTATCACGAGAATGTATATGGGTATTTTGCTGATTGGACTTATTATCCAAATCAGGTCAATTTGGTTAATGCAGGCAATATTTCGCTTGAAGATTCAATGTTGCAAACAGATGCAAATTATAATTACCAACTGATGCACAACAACCCTAATAGTGCTGCCGGCTGGTCAGGTTTTCTGGATGGATATAAAATATGGAAACTAACATCCAGTCCTAATCCATATATCAAAAATTTTAATGCAAGTGCACCCACAGCTTTCCCGTCGTTGCTTTTAACGCACTTTACAGCCGTACCTATTATAGACAGAAAACGCCCCTATACCCTATCATGGAACAATACTCACCTGCAGATGATATAGAAGTGGTATTGGTCACTAAAAATAAAGTGATCTCCAGCAGTGGATTGCTTGCAGATAATGGAACTTATACTTTCTCTCAAGCAGATTTAGCTACGCTGTTACCGTCAACTGTTAGTACTGGTACAGGAGATATGTCAGAAGATTATATTCAAATAAATGGCATCACAAAGAAAGCCCTTACGTTTGCTGCACCCGGAGGCGTATGGATACAAAATATTGCAACCAATAGAATTACTGTTGTGATTAGATAAGTCGTTTGAACCAACAAATTTCAATAAGAAAGCTTGCGCTTCCATGGTCATAGTTTGGCATGTTTAGTTCTTCGCCAACCACCTCTCCTGCTCGTTTACCTTTAGCAATGCTAATTTAAATGACTTATGGATTGCAAGTTCCGACCGATAACTAGATCATACTTGACGGACACAATCCTAATTTCCATTTATAATTGAATCGACTTTCGGAAGGCTTAAACGAGCTGGGAAGACACCCTTCAAAGGAATTAATTACACCTTTTAATAACTACAACAAAGGCAAAATTTAATAACACAAAAACACTACTTAACTTCCTGAAAAAATTGATGCCAGGACACCTAAAAAATAATTTAACAATTTTGACCAAAGATCAATATTTTTACGAATGCTTCTTTTTTAATAAAATCAATAAAATTTAAAAAATGAAAAAAAATGCACTATTAACATGGCTTCTTGTTATGGTAACTGTTTCTGCTTTTTCACAATCAGACAGATTCTGGTCTACAAATACTGAAAACAAAAGTGCTATTGCGAAAGACAAAGCTGTTTCAAGGCTGGCTTATCCAAAGCAGTTCAAGCTGTTCAATCTCAATGCAGCTGCATTCGGACTAGAGTTGATGTCAGTAATTGATAAAAAGTCCTCCAAAAAATCAACAGTAATTACACTACCCAATGCTGCAGGTAGTATTGAAGAATTTGAAGTATTTGAAGCTTCTAATTTTGAACCTGCATTGCAGGAACAATTTCCTTTGATACGGGCTTTCTCAGGCAGAGGTATCACCGACAAAAATGCTTCTTTAAAACTAAGCATTTCACCTCAGGGTGTGCAAACCATGGTTTTCAGAACAGAAAAAGACAATGAATTTATTGAGCCATACTCTGCCGACCATACCATATATTCAGTTTATGCTTCTCACAGACAAAAGGGAAATCTCCCTTGGGCCTGTACCACTGAAGAAAAAGTCATGTTCAACAATATGAAAGCACAGGCAGGTGGTAGCAGCAGTACCTCCAGTTTAACTGGTAGTTCAAGCGGTACTTTAAAAACCATGCGTTTGGCGCAATCATGCAATGGTGAATATGCCAATTATTTTGGCGCTACAAGTGCTGCACAAGTTGGCCTTGTATTGGCTGCATACAATGCCACGCTTACCCGTTGCAACGGTGTGTACGAAAAAGATCTTGCATTGCACCTGAATCTTATTGCCAATACCACATCCGTTATTTATTACAGTCCTTCTACAGACCCATATTCAACCACATTAAGCCAATGGAATTTACAACTGCAACAAACATTGACTTCTGTAATCGGAAGTGCCAATTATGATATCGGCCATATGTTTGGCGCATCAGGCGGCGGTGGAAATGCAGGCTGTATCGGTTGTGTTTGTGTAAATCCTGCAAGCAAACGTTCGCTGGGCAAGGGTTCAGGCATTACTTCTCCTGCAGACGGCATTCCGCAAGGCGATAATTTTGATATTGATTATGTAGTACATGAAGTAGGCCACCAATTAGGAGCCAATCATACTTTCTCTATGAGCAATGAAGGTACTGGTGTAAATAAAGAAATAGGCTCTGGTATTACGATCATGGGCTATGCCGGCATCACCGCACAGGATGTGGCGCCTCACTCCATTGATATTTATCACCAGGCTTCCATTGCCCAAATTCAGGCTAATCTGGCAACAAAAAGCTGCCCGGTCACTACCAATATCACAGCAAATAATGTTGCACCCATAATTGCCCCTTTAAGCAACTACACTATTCCTATCAGCACACCATTTGCATTAACAGGTGCTGCAACCGATGCCAATGGCGATGCACTTACTTATTGCTGGGAGCAAAATGACAATGCATCCTCTACACAAACAGGAGCAAGCAGCGTGGCCTCTCCTTCCAAAGCAACCGGACCAAACTGGTTGTCGTTCAGCCCTGCTTCCGCTGGCACAAGAATTTTTCCAAGGTTATCTACCGTTCTGGCAGGCTTAAATGTAACTGGTCCGTTACCTGGTGGCGACGCCGGTGCCAATATTGAAGCACTAAGTTCTGTTTCAAGAACATTAAACTTCAGGCTGACCGTAAGAGACAACCGTCCGTTCAGTTCATCTGCGCCTGTTGCCGTGGCACAAACCGCATTTTCCGATGCAGTAGTTACTGTTTCCAACACCTCAGGACCGTTTGCTGTTACTGCACCCAATACCGCTGTAACATGGGTTGGAGGTTCTACTCAAACCATTACATGGAGCGTAAACAATACTACAGCGGCTCCTGTTAGTTGTGCCAATGTCACCATTTCTCTTTCTACAGATGGCGGATTGACTTTCCCTACAGTACTAGCCCTCAATACACCCAATGATGGTTCACAAGCAGTTGTAATACCCAATACACCATCTTCCAGTGCAAGGATAAAAGTAGAGTCTGTCGGAAATATTTTCTTTGATATTTCTAATGCAAACTTCACCATAACAGCCGGAGCATTAAAGCCTGTTGTTTCTTCAGTGTTTGGTACAATAGATAATATTTTGGTAGCACCCAATCCTGCTCGAAACAATGCAAACCTTACTTTTAATTCAAAAGTACAGGGCAATGCAACGCTGATTATAAGTAACCAGGCTGAAGGTGTTGTTTCCACTAAAACAATTGCTGTAGTAAAAGGTCAAAACCGTAAAATGCTCGATCTTTCCAGACTCCTCAACGGCGTATATCATATTAAGATACAGATTGAAAATGATATACAGGTTTCAAGAATTTTAGTGAGTCATTAATAAATTGTTCTTTACTTATTAGAGCCCCGGAATTCCCGGGGCTTTTTTATGCCCTACACAACCATAGCCTTGATTGCTTAGTTAAGCAAAGCGAATTTAAATGCTTTTTGTGCTCCAGGTAAGTGACTGATGCATTTCATTATAGATTCCGGACGTAATCCTGATTTTCATTTATAATTTAAGAGGCCTTCGGAACGCTTAAACTAGCAGGAGATTATGCTTAATATTCCTGCTCTTATTCATTTTAAGGCAAATTGCCAATGCTTTATTTGCCTTCTTGAAAAAAATGCTACTTTTTTTTCTGTTCTGTGTAATTCTATCAAATGCTTTGCTACTAATAATGTTGTAAACAGTCCGGACAATTGATTAAAATTAAAAAAAAACAAAATGAATAAGACCATTTCAACAAAAAAAATGAAAATAAAAACCTATGCTGTACGCATCGCTGCAGGTGTGCTCATGTTTATATTTGGAATGCTTTTGGGTTATCGTGCTAAAGCACAGGAAACAACTAAACCACAAAGTAATTTTTATGCAATAACAGGTAATGGATTAAAAGATACTTCCTGGTTATTTGGAACTTATCATTTGATAAAGAGCAGTTACCTGAACGAAGTACCTGCAGTAATGCAAGCCTTTAATAAATCAAAAGGTGTAGCAGTTGAACTGGTACTCGATTCTGCCAAATCCGTTGCCGCTTCCTCTATGGGTATGCTCAAAGACAAAACGCTATCTGATATGCTGGACAAATCATTTAAAGATAGTCTGGATAAAGAATTGAAAATGTCTTTGGGTGTTGGCTTAGAACCTTTAAACCAATTGAAGCCCATTAATGTGGCTCTTACCTTATCAATGGTATATTTGGTAACGGAGAAGAACTCTCCTTTACAAAAATATTCAGGTTCCATGTTAGATGGTTATTTTGCAGAAAAAGGAAAACAAGCCGGCAAAAAAATATCAGAATTTGAAACCATCGAAGAACAAATGAACCTCTTATTCAACAGTGCCACCAATGAAGAACAAGTAGGTCAACTGAAACTTTTTTTACGCAATAAGACAGAAATGATCAATCAGGGAAATGAGTTGATAGCAAATTGGTTGAAGCATGACCTCGATAAGATGTATGCCGTATCAGCAAAAGGGCTGGAAGTATTTGGCAATGAGGCCGAATTTTTAGCGAACAGAAACAATAAGTGGATGAAAACCCTGCCAGGATTGCTAAAGCAAGGCCCACAGTTTATTGCAGTAGGCGCATTGCACCTTACAGGACCAACCGGATTGGTAAAACAATTACAGGACCAGGGTTACACCCTTTCGCCTATAAAACTATAGCACTTGAGCGAAAAACAATTTTTAGAACAGGTACGGCTAAACCAGGGAATTATTTATAAACTGGTAGGCTTGTATGCCAATGATTCAGAAGAAAAAAAAGACCTGTATCAGGAAATATTGCTACAGGCATGGAAAGCATGGCCATCCTTCAGACAAGAGGCAAAGTTTAGCACCTGGCTTTACCGTATCTGTTTAAATACCATTTTAACACAAAAGAGAAAACCCCAACAGGTTGAATACAAAGAATCTCTGGAAAGCATTGCGCCTGTTATCCAAAATGGCGTAGTGCAAAAAGAAGAGGTAGCAAGGTTAAGATTAGCAATCAGGCAATTGGCTGAAACAGACCGGGCTATTATTTCCATGCATTTAGACGGATATGAAAATGCTGAAGTGGCAGAAGTGTTGGGTATTTCGAACAATAACGTAGCGGTAAAACTGCACCGCATCAAACAGCAATTGGGTAATTTATTAACAGCATAAAAATGAGTATCAATCAAACATGGGGCGAAGCAAATGATTCACAAGACGATGATCTTTCATCGTTGCTGCAATCCTCCAAACTATCACAAATTTCTTCGAACAACCCTTTGGAAAAAATAAAAAGAAACTTGCGGATCAATATAATCTTTGGTACGCTGATCTGCCTGCTTTATGTGGTAATCCTCTTTTATTTTCAGATATGGCAGGTTCAGCTGTGCATCCTTGTGGTGCTTGCATTTTCTATATGGGCTATGTACACAGCTTATTGTCAATACAAAAAAATAAACAGTACCATCTCACCAGGTAATCCTGTTTTAGTTGAGTTAAAAAGGCATTATCAATCCATTACCGATTGGATGAACACGCAGCAGCGGGTAGCCTTATTTATTTACCCCATAAGTGCAGCAGGTGGTTTTATGTTGGGAGGTGTATCGGGTTCGGGCAAAACGGTAGCCATTTTTTTGAGCAAACCTCTTGTATTAATCGCTTTAGCCATTGCGTTGGCCATATTAGTACCTGCCTGTTGGTATCTTACCAAATGGATGTTCAAATACAGCTTTGGCAAACATATGGAAGCATTGAAAGGAAACATAGATGCTTTGGAAGCAGAAAAATAATTTTTCAGCTTTTGTAATTCTCGGAAACTAATTGCTACTAATAAATAAAAACGAATGATGAAACAGACAACAGAAAAAACACCTAAAGTTTATAATGTAAACAAACCGGCATATGCTTTCTTTCTTTTGGTAGGCATAATTTTTTTAATCCAAAAAGATTTTTCGCAGGCGGTAATTTTTTGGGGATTGGCCCTGGTTTTTGATCCTTTCAATACTGAAATTCCCTTTCAAAAGCGGCCAGTTTACCAACAGCTTTGGTTGCTTGTCCATTTATCCATTGTATTTGCCTTGTTTGTTCTCATGTTAATGGGTAAATAATGGATGTTGATTGTCCTCGAAGGTGCTCCTTCTCCGGGCTTGGTAGAAAAGCTAATGGAACTTGTGATGTATCATAGAAACTTTCAGCGAAACGAATGGCAGGTTCTCAACTAACCCACCATGATTTAAAATGAGATCGGGCCGACACAAAGAGATTATAATGACTCTTCAGCAGGAAGGGCTGATGATAGTGTCCTTTTCAGAGACAGCCCCGTACGTACAGAGCATTTAACTATTCTTCAAGGTGCCTTGCAGAACACCTTGAAAAACGGGATTCATTATTCGGTTGGTTTATATTCTTCTGCAATCATCCAATTTCCCCGCAGGCGAAAGGCAGGAATGGTTTGCCTTTTGGCTTTGTTGGCAGCCACGTTTGGTTTTATGGCTTTTTGCGATGCCCAAATGGAAAGTGGAATTATTTTTTTTGCCGTAAGTATGGTTATTCGTTTGTGTAATGTTTCTTGCAACAGCAAGGCAAACAACGCTGTAAAACCTCCAAATTTCATTGTTGACTGGTACTGGGTAAATAGCGGATAGTATTCGGTGTGCTTGCTTTTGTTTTGAATGATAATAGACGGTAAACCTGCATTCATTAACTGCAAGTTGATAAGCACTCTGCCCATTCGCCCATTACCGTCAACAAAAGGGTGGATGGTTTCAAAATCTGCGTGAAAGTGTGCAATGGCATCCAAAAAATAGCTGGTTTTATTTTGGTTGTAATTGTGCACCAACTCTTGGATAAGCGTTACTACAAACTGCGGATTTGCACCCAAGTGATTACCAATCCTTACCCATTCTTTACCACTTCTAAAACGACCTGCTATGTTGTCGTCAATGTGGGTGAGCAAGGTTTTATGTAAACCTAAAATCAGTTTGATATCGAGTTTGGATTTGTTTTTTTGCAACAAGGTTTCGGTAAGTTTTGCCAGATTTTTGGCTTCATAAACCTCACGTACATTTACTTTGCGTTCTAAACTGCCTCCTGAGAGAATTTTTTCGGTGTCTTCTAAGGTAAGTGTTGAGTTTTCTATAGCATTTGAGTTGTAAACCATTTCGGGAATATCGGCAAGGGCTATTTCTTTCAGTAAAAGTTCATTGCCTTTTGCCAAACGTAAGTATCGCTGGTGCAATGCCTCAATTTTATCTTTTGTAGTTTGGTTTATCAATTTACGCTATTATAATTACCGTGAAAACTTGTGCTAAAATAAGCATTTTCACGATAAATTTCTACTTGCTGTTTTTGGTTCGGCAAGCTCACCACAAGTTGATGTTCCCCGCTTGGTTCGGCAAGCAATGAAAAGCTTTTCATGCTCAATCTGACTTTTCCATGTCCACTCCGGCTTAGCCACGTACACTTAAACTTTTTCATGTCCACTCTGACCAGCCGGTCGGCGGGCAAGCTCAAGGAGGAGTCTCCGCACGTTTTGTTGGGTTGTGGCTCAAGGCTGGATTGAGGTGAGACCTCCATTTATCTATGCTTCAAGGTGACTTGCAGAACACTTGAAGAACGGGAAGATCGGAAAGACAAAAGGGATTGAAGTCAGAGACCTCCATTTATCTTTGCTTCAAGGTGCCTTGCAGAACACCTTGAAGAACGGGGGAAATTTATTCATCTTTTTTATATCCCTCATAAAAATACGATTGTTCAATTCCTTTAAAAATTACTTCTCTATTATTTACTTCTGCTGTAAGGTTGGCCAAAAGCAGTGTTTTTAATTCCAAATCGTTTATTGGGCTTCGTTCCATGGCTTGCATATACAAAGCTTTATCTACAAACTGCCAATTAACCACTTTTTTGAGTTGATTTTTTAAAATCATATCCAGCCAAATTCTGGTGGTTCTTCCATTACCTTCCAAAAATGGATGAGCAATATTCATTTCGATATATTTAGCAATTATCTCCTCGAATGTTTGCTGCGGCATCAACTCTATTTTTGCCAATGCCTCATGTAGGTATAAAGCGTTGGCAAACCTAAAGCCACCTTTGCTTATGTTTTGCTTTCGTATTTGTCCGGCAAAATCGTATAAACCATCAAACAGATAAATATGTATTTGTTGCAAACCTTTGGTTGTACCCACCTCTATTGCATGTATGTCGCCACTTTCAAACAAACGGAACGCATTGTCTAAACTTTGTTTGTCTATGTTTTTCATTATTTCTTTTGTTTTATTAATCCGCTTGGCAAAAAATTTTTCAATTGGTTATTTCAACAAATAACTACCTGGCATTCACCCAATCGTATCGCTTTAGCAAAGTTAACTTAAATGCCCTTTGTGTTGCAGGTCTAACACCGGATCATTTCACCAAACTTGCCGGATACAACCCGGATTTGGATTAATAATTTAAGAGCCCTGCGGAACGCTTAAAGTAGCAGGGAATGTCGCTCCTATGGAGCTGGGTGTTTATTATGGTTGTGTTTTCTATTATAATTTTGCCCCGCCGGGGCTTGTTGATGTTGTTTTCTCTGCTCCATAGGAGCAAAATAATAATAGCATGTTTCAATTCAAGTTTTACAAAGCTCCGTAGGTGCGGCATTATTCTACCCATTCGAATAGATATTTTTCATCGTATGCAATATCAAATTTTTGTAATAATTCCATATACTCTTCTCTAAATGTTTTCTTTGTGTGATGTTGTTCCTGGTTATTAATGTATGCAATAACAGTATCTAACTGCGATTGTGCATAGGAGAATGCACCAAAACCTTCTTGCCATTGAAATTTACCTAAAACAAATCCTTTTTCATTAATCCATTTAGATGAATTTGCTTTAATATCTCTAACCAAATCAGAAATAGCAATATTTGGTTTTATGCTTACGAGTATATGTATATGGTCTGCCATTCCTCCAATTGCATACACTTTTTGCTCTTTACCGCTTACAATTCCACAGATATATTTTTGCAATTCATCTTGCCATTTTTTTTGAATTAGGTTTTGACGTCCTTTTACTGAAAATACGATCTGTAAATATATTTGGGTGTATGTGTTTGCCATTTTGTATTTATGTTTTAATTGATTTCGCTCCTATGGAGCTGGGATTTTATTATCGTTTTGTTTTCTATTATGATTTTGCCCCGCTGGGGCTTGTTGATGTTGTTTTCTCTGCTCCATAGGAGCAAAATAATAATAGCATGTTTCAATTCAAGTTTTACAAAGCTCCGTAGGTGCGACATTATTCAACCCATTCTCTGCTCGTTATAGTTTACCAAAGCTAATTTAAATACCATTTTTGTTACAGGCTTGCTACCGGTCCATTTCACCATACTTGCCAGATACAACCCGGATTTGCAATAATAATTTAAGAGCACTTCGGAACGCTTAAATTAGCAGGAGAAGTAAAAAACAGATATTATAAGCTGTTGCTTTATTCCTGTAAGCGTTTTTTTAAATCCATCCGAGCATGCAAAATTCTTGCAATCTCAATTCCGGTTCCTTTTGCTTTTCTGTAAAATATGATGTGTTGCCCAGATAAAAATCCAAAAATTTCCGCGTTAATTTCTGTGTACGATTTTCCTGAAAGATTGCCGTCTGCTAAATCCTGGCATGTGTCCAAAAGCATGTAGTAATATTTTTCTGCCTGTAGTTCAGACCAGACTTCGTAAGTATATTCCCAAATTTTAGAAAGGTCATCTAACGCTTTATTTGAAAGAGCGTACTTAGCCATTTTTTTTCTTTATGGATTTCAACTTGGTAAGATGTTTCGTAGGATCAAAATTTTTGACAAACCCACTCTCAAATCCTTCATCAATAGCTTTTCGAAGCGCTATGATTTTTGTTTCTTCTTCTTCCAATAAACGAAGCCCGGCTCGTATCACTTCACTGGCATTTTTAAATCTGCCTGCAGATACTTTGTTGTCCACAAAATTTTCAAAATGATCACCCAATGAGATGGAAGTATTACGTCCCATAGTTTTATAATTTTTATAAAATTACCTAATTATGGTAACTAAAGAAACTTTTTTCGGAAAGGTTAAATAGCATAGCTGACATTTTTCTTCCTCACATGGCTTCCTTTTATAACCTTGCGCCGGTAAAAGGAACCTGACATTCGCAGCACTTTGTCAAAGTGGGGTCTTCATAGAATTGCCTTTTTGCTGTAGCATGAGAACCGCCACGGCGGTCAGGCTCCTGCGCTATCAGATGTAGGGGTATTTTGCAGGAGATACCGGCCCTCCAAAAGATATAACAGCCACCAATTAGCTGACAATAGCATCTTAAGCAACAGCGCAGGGTCCC
>JANPHE010000102.1:0-4370 GCA_031424295.1 Segetibacter sp.
ATATAATTTTCATACAATATTATTTTTGTAATTGGTGGAGACTTGTTAAAAGACTTGTTAATGCAATATAGGTCTATTTTATGATAACATAAGTTTGTCAGGCTAGGGTTTTGAATTGTATTGAGAATTTATAGTAAACTTATTCCAACAACTTGAAAGCTGAAAATGATTTTATGGAAGAAGCAAAACATGTTTTTTCTGTAATTATTAATAGATAAAAATATTTTATATGCATTAAATGTAGTTATGGTAATTTTCGCTTTTAAGGTGCTATTAATTGTGTAATGGTGCATTAAAATGGCTTTTAAGGAATGTTTGAGATATTGATTTATTGTGTTATTTAACCAGGCTTTCTTACATAAAGAAATCACAATGATTGGCTTTCATTTTGCCATGCTTGTATTTTAAACGGCTAAAAACCCTTCTGTTTTACTATCTTGCACCACAAATTTTAAAGCAATTAATGGCGAGAATTTCACCGTTTAAAGCGCTGAGACCAGCAGCTGAGTTAGCACCTAAAGTAGCTTCCAGACCCTACGATGTGTTGAATAGCCAGGAGGCAAAGAAAGAAGCGCAAGGCAATCCTTATTCCTTTCTTCATATTACCAAAAGCGAGATAGATCTTGCAGATCATATAGACATTCACAGCAGAGAAGTGTATGAAAAGGCAAAGGAGAATCTGGATGCTTTTATACAACGCAATGTTTTGTTCAAGGAGAATAAACGCTGCTACTACATCTATGAAATTATCATGAATGGCAGAAGCCAAACAGGATTGGTCTGTTGTAGTTCTATTGATGATTATGAAAAAGATAGAATCAAAAAGCACGAATTCACCCGTCCTGAAAAAGAAGAAGATCGCATCAATCATATCAAAACTACCGGTGCACAAACCGGAAATGTTTTTCTTGCCTACAGAGACGTGGAAGCGATTGATGTTTTGCTCAATCAATGGAAGACTGACCGTAATCCTGTATACAGTTTTACAGCGGATGATGGTATTCAGCACAATGTATGGGCTATCAACAATACAACGACAATAAGCCATATTACTTCTTTATTTGAGGAAGAAGTGCCATTCACCTATATAGCCGATGGGCATCACCGGGCTGCATCTGCGGCTAAGGTAAGGGCCTTGTTGGGTGATAAAGCTAGTGACCATGCCAACTATTTTCTTACCACTTTGTTTCCTGCAAAGCAGTTACAGATCATGGATTACAATCGTTTGGTAAAAGACCTTAACGGCTTATCTGTTGCAGATTTTATCAATGAGGTTAAAAATACATTTTCTATTACTGAAAGTGGCAAAGAAGTAAAACCTCAATCGCTGCATGAATTTGGGATGTATGTAGATGGCAAATGGTATGCATTAACAGCTAAAGAAGGTACTTTTTCTAACGACCCTATAGGAATATTGGATGTAACCATTCTTCAAAATAACCTCCTTGACAAAGTGTTGGGAATAAAAGACCAACGCATAGATAAAAGGATAGATTTTGTAGGTGGCATCAGAGGATTGGGTGAATTGGTCAATCGGGTTGACAGCGGAGAAATGGCTGTTGCTTTTAGTCTGTACCCTGTTAGTATTCAGCAGTTGTTAGACATTGCCGACAGTGGCAATGTGATGCCGCCAAAAAGTACCTGGTTTGAACCAAAGTTGAGAGATGGTTTATTAACCCACCTCATTGTAAAGCAATAATAATTTTTACTACAAACATCATTGAGCATATGAACCTTCGGTTATTAGTTATTTCATTGGTTTTTTCAGTTGCTTGTTTGGCGCAAGATGCAGAAACACTGCAGGCTACAGGCAAAGAGTTTATGAAACAAGGTGATTATGATAATGCAGTTCTTGTATTAGGTAAGGCAGCTATAATGGCACCGGAGAACATTGAAATTACCAAAGACCTGTTGTTTGCCAATTACCTGAAAAGAGATTTTGCAAAGGCTATGGAAATCGGAAAGCCATTGGTGGAAGGACCAAATGCAGATGTGCCTAGTTTTCAGTTGATGGGCATGGTTTACAAAGCAATTGCTGAAGACAATGAAGCAGAAAAGTTGTACAAGATTGGCCTGAAGAAATTTCCTGACGAAGGTGTTTTGTATAGCGAGTATGGAGATCTTTTGGCTGCTAAAAATCCTGAGGGAGCATTGAAGTTGTGGGAAAAGGGAATAGAGGCAGATCCAAATCATAGCAATAATTATTATTTTGTTTCCAGGCAGTATGCAGAGAAAGGCGATCCATTATGGAGCATTTTATATGGAGAAATGTTTCTGAATATGGAAAGCTTTACTGCAAGAAGCACCGAAATGAAAAACTTACTGCTGGAACAGTATAAAAAATTTTATGCAAATGGAGTGGCTAATGCAGTTTCTGATAAGAAAGCCGCTAAAGGTTTCTCATTTGCTGTAGCGGATGTATTAATGAATCAGCAATCGCAATTATCAAAAGGCATAACTCCAGAAACGCTTGTGGTAATCCGTACTCGGTTCATTTTGGATTGGTACAATAAATATTCAGATAAATACCCTTTCCGACTATTTGATCACCAAAGACAATTGTTGCAGGAAGGTTTTTTTGAAGCATACAATTTCTGGTTATTCGGTCCGGCTGCTAATTTAAGCACCTACCAAACCTGGCAACAGTATCACCAGGAAGAACTGAATAGCTTCCTTGGATTTATAAGAAGTAAAGTCTTTAAAGTTCCGGACGGACAGCAGTACAAAGCGATGTAATGGCTGCGTAAATGGCTCTGAAAGAATTGATTTTATGATTGCTTCAATCATTGAGTGCGCCGAGCCCTATTTTTGATTTATTATTATTGAAGCTTCATTTTTAATTTGGTTTCGCTCCCATATTTATTGACATTTCGCTTTGATTATTCTTTAATTTCTACGTTTTAGCTATACCCAAATTCCATTTCTAATCAATGTTATTTTTTATTTCGACATAATTGAGTACTTTAAGGTTTCAAAACTAAGTACCATGTCAGAAACTAATGATGACCGCCTTTGGCGAATTGCCCGAAAAAGGGCTGATTTCAGAAAGAGTTTATTCTCGTATATTGCTGTCAATATTTTTCTTTGGCTTCTATGGTGGTTTACTGATGGATCCTCTGCAGGGTTCAACAAATATCCATGGCCGGTGTGGGTTACTCTTGGTTGGGGATTGGGAATTGTGATGCAATATTATGATGCCTATTATGGAAATCATAAGGATCAAGCAGAGAGAGAATATGAAAAATTGAAAAGAAAACAAGAAGGGTTATAATAAACTCCAGCAAATATAACGAACGAATGCAGCTAAAACGATTGTTTGACAGTATAGATTACCAGTTAACTCATTTTCCCAAGCCCGATATGTTGGTAGCGAAAGTGAAAGGTAAATGGCAACCTTATAGTACCAAAGAAAGCAGTGAAATCATTAATCAGCTAAGTGCCGGTCTATTGGCAAAGGGGATTGGTGGAAACGATATGACAGCCGAAGGAGCAGACAAAGTTGCCATCATCAGCAATAATCGGCCGGAATGGATTTTTGCTGATCTTGCAGTACAACAGACAGGGGCTATTCTTGTGCCCATTTATCCAACCACCAGCCCTATAGAACTTGAATTTATATTGAATGAATCTGCAGCTAAAATGATTTTTATAAGCAGTGGCGATTTATTAGAAAAGGTATTGAGCATAGTAGACCGGGTGCCATCATTGAAGCATATTTTTACATTCGATGAAGTAGCAGGTGCAAATCTTTGGAAGCAGGTTTTGAATAACGATTCCGGATGGCTCGAAAAAGTAAATTTAACCAAAGCTTCTATTTCTCCTAAGCATGTTGCAACCATCATTTATACTTCGGGTACAACAGGAATACCTAAAGGGGTTATGCTTAGCCATGAAAATATTTATACCAATGTGATGTTTAGTAAGCAGAGTTTTCCGTTTCCTGATGCCCCACAGTCCAAAGTCCTGAGCTTTTTACCACTCAATCACATTTTTGAAAAAATGGTGACCAGCATCTTTTTGTTCAGCGGCATCGGTATCTATTATGCAGAAAATCTGGAAACTATTGGGGAGAATCTTAAAGAGATAAAACCGGATGGTTTTTCAACGGTACCAAGATTGCTGGAAAAAGTGTTTGAGAAGATTATGTCAAAGGGAAATGACCTTAAAGGCATCAAGCGAAAGTTATTTTTCTGGGCAGTAGGATTGGCTGAGCAATATGATAATAATATAAACAGAGGAATTGTTTATAATGCACAATTGTCTTTGGCGAACAAATTGATTTTTAGCAAGTGGAGAGAAGCTTTGGGCGGCAATGTCTCTTTTATTATTACCGGAGGAGCAGCTTGTCAGATAAAGTTGTTGCGCATATT
>JANPHE010000103.1:0-28616 GCA_031424295.1 Segetibacter sp.
ATGCCGGAGGTGCGAAGGTGCCTCCGGTTGTTTTTTTGGGTTTGTTGTGTGGGGGGATTATTTTTTTTGGGGGGGGGAAATAATGTAAGAAAATATTTTTTTATAGGTGAAATGGTTCGCATATTTTTGATTTGTTCGTTAGTATGGTGGGCACACCTTAAATATTGAAGCCCCAAAAAATACCTCACTCAGTATTAACTTGTAGAAAATATTCATGCAGACTATCTCAATATACTTTGACGATCCGAAACCTTTTGAACCTACTAACATCAATTCTTTAAATGGCATAGTTGGACTATATTTCATTTTCTCTCAAGAGACTTTTATAGAATATCCTTTTGACAAGTCTAAATTGCTTTACATCGGAATGAGCGAACGAAAAACAAATAATATTAGAAACCGATTGAGTGGACACTTTGATGGAAAATCAAAAAATGTTGGACTAATAAACTACAGAAAAAAAGCACCATTGCTTTTTACCTATATAAATTTTGACATTCTTAAAGCAAACTGGGATTTCAGAATTGAAGACCTTGAAAGCTATTTCATTTTAAGTTTTGTAGAACATTATGGTGTCTATCCTATTTGCAATAACAAAACAGGAGCAGAAATACATAGCAGCGAATTGAATGTAAATTTTAAAATTGATTGGAATTACTTTAAATAAAATAAAAATGGACAAAAAAGTAAAATCGGGAAAAGAAATTTTAGACGACTTTTTTAGAAATGTTTCTAAAATCGAGAATGTAGATTCAGTACTTGCCGAATCCTTATCAGCACTATATGACCAAGGCAAGCTGACAGACACAAATGTAAAAAACGAACTTCAAAAACTAAGAGATAAAGATGTCAACAAAAATTAATAAAATATCAATATCAGGACTTCGTGGAGTAAGAGAAAAAATTGAACTTTCATTATCTGAAAAATCAATTCTGCTATATGGTGACAATGGAACAGGGAAAAGCAGCATTTCCGATTCTTTGGAATGGTTTTTTAACGATGAAGTAGTGCATTTGGCTGGTTCAGAAATTGACCTAAAAGATGCTTTAAGAAATTCAAGTATTCCTGAAACAGTTGTTTCCTCTGTTGATATTGAATTTTCAAAATCAGCCGTAAACTCTAATAAGACACTTAGTAATAAAAAAGGGAAACTGACTTCTGAATTTTCTAATAAAGCAGCTGATTTCGATTCATACATTGCTATTACTCAAAATGAGAACCTTATCCTTCGGTATCAATTTTTAACTGATTTTATTGACAAAACAAAAGGTGATAAATTAAAAAGCCTTTCGGATGTAATTGGCTTTGCAGAAGTAAACAAGACAAAAGAAGTTTTAAAAAAAGCATACAATTCAATAAAAACAGAAATTAAAAATCAGAATTACGAATCTCAAATTAATACACAAAAGCAAATTCAAATTGAAAAAATTGGTGCTGCAATTAGCGTAGAAAAAAATTTATTTGAAAAAATAAATGAAATAATCAAGCCTTTGAGTTTAGGGATTGTTATAAATTCACTTAACGATATTGATTCAGTTCTAAATTTACTCAAAGCACCAGCTAATACGAAAGTAATTAATGAATTAAGATTTCTTGAAAACAGTAAAACAGCTTTAATCAATTTGAAGGGTGAAGTTGAAATGCTGAATTTGGAATATGAAAAGTATTTCATAGAGTTTAACAAAATTGCTGATGATGTTCAAGGAATAATGCAAGTATTTTTAGGTGAATTACTGAAAGCAGGAAGTTTAGTAATAGAAAAAAAATATCACAAAGATGAAACTTGCCCTTTGTGTTTACAGCCAAAAGGCAAAGAAGATTTACTAAAAGAAATAAAGCAACGATTAAAAGAAATTGAAGAATCTTCAAAAAAGAAAGCAGCATTTGATTCAGCAAAACAAGCAATTATTACAATCTCAACAGAAAGAATAAAGCGACTTGATATACTACTTTCTAATAATCATATTAATGAAAAAGAATTTGATGCAGTAAAAAAATCTGTAAACGAATTAATAATTCAAATAACAGCTTATTCAAAAAACGGAAATGAAAAAGTAACATCAGGTAATAAAATTATCGACCCTAAAGTTTTAAAATTAAAAGAAACTGAATTTGATGCGATTGAAATATTGAATTCAAAAATATTAACGATTCAGGAAGCATTAAAAAAAGATAACAATGCAGTTACCTATTCAAATATTTCATCTGCTAAAGATGCATTTTTAAGAATAAAACGATTTGAGAAAGAAAAGAAAATTCTTGAAGACCAAAGGGCTTCAATGGAAATTATTTACAATGAGTTTGTAAAAAAGCAAAAAGAAGGCTTAGAAAATTTTATTACTACTTTTTCAGGAACTATCAACGAATATTACCAGTTTATGAATCCTGGAGAACAATTTCAAGAGTTGAAAATTGTAACAATTGGAGACGAAGATGAACTAAATGGGATTACGATTCAGTACAAGTATAATGGTAATTGGGTTTCGCCACCACAAAAATATTTTAGTGAATCCCATTTAAACTGTTTTGGATTATCATTTTTTTTAGCTTCTGTAATTGCTTTTAACAAAGAAAATAAATTCCTGCTTTTAGACGATGTGATTTCAAGTTTTGATAGCAATCATAGAAAAAGATTTGCTGATTTGATATTTGAAAAGTTTGCTAATTATCAAATAATTTTACTTACACACGAACTTGAATGGTTTCAATATGTAAGCCAACTTGCAAAAAGAAAAAGCTGGTTAATCAATGAAATAAAATGGAATGAAACTGATGGAACACATTTGGAAGACAAGCCAACAGACTTGCGAATAATTATTGAAACAAATTTATCAAAAGGAAATGTTGATATATTAGGTAATCCAATTAGAAAATATCTTGAACATTCGCTGAAAGGAATTTGTGCAAATATTGAAGTTAAAGTAAATTTTAAATTTAACGAGGTAAATGAAAAGCGTATGCCGGACGAATTACTTAATGAATTAAAATCAAAAATAAATAAAGCAAGTACAGAATTAAAAGCACAGATTCCAATAATTGACAGAATAATAAATTCCAACATTTTAGGCAACTTACTTTCACACGATAATCCATTTTCGCCAAAATTGGGTGACCTAAATGCATTTTGGGCTGACCTAAATGAGATGGAAAAACTATTTTATTGCCAAGAGGCTTCTTGCAAAAAACCAGTTTTAGTAAAGCATTTTGACACAGTAAAAAAACGAATAAGATGTGGTTGTGATAAAACAAGCTATGATTGGAAATTATAGAGCAGTAAGAAGATAGTCCGAACGCATAACACGAACGTTTTGTACAAGCAGGTCTTGACGTTTAAACTTCGTCTATTTGCATCACTATACTTTGGTTCGTCTTAGTGGGGTCTTCAATGCATAGACCCACATGTGCGAGTATGAGACCCTGCTATTTTCTAACCATGTTTTCCTTTTCATAAGCACTGTGAATTGGCAAATGTACCTGCCCAACCCTTTTGCGTTTATCTTTTACATTTCATAGGTTCCCTTAGCACGGCTGCCAGGCACTGAGTAGGAGAACTTGTGAGGACAAAAAAATAGATACTGAAAAAGTGGATTGTACCAAAAACAATACGAAATGTATATCAACCTAAAGTCGATTTTCAATACTATTATTTTTTGCTATATTGCAACTTATAATGACGATGTAGGTGTTGGATGCAACCGTATAACGATACACAATAGACAATGATAGAAGAAATAAAAAAGGAACTTTTAAGGCTTGAACTTCAACACGACATCAAAATTTTGTATGCTGTTGAAAGTGGCAGTCGTGCTTGGGGTTTTGCTTCGACTGACAGTGACTGGGACGTAAGATATATTTACATTCATCGACTTGACTGGTATTTAAAAATTGACTACAATAAAGACAATCAAGAAGAAATTTTACCAAACGACATTGACCTTGCTGGCTGGGAACTAAAAAAGGCATTAAGACTTTTTAGAAAATCAAATCCGCCAATGCTGGAATGGTTGAGTAGTCCAATTGTTTACTTAGAACAGTTTTCTACTGCAGACAAACTTCGTGGTTTGAGAAAAGAATTTTTTAACCCAAAATCTTGCCTCCATCATTATTTACACATGGCAGAAGGCAATTACAGAGAATATTTACAAAAGGACAGCGTAAGAGTAAAAAAATACTTTTATGTTTTGCGACCAATACTTGCTTGCGACTGGATTATGCAGACAAACACAATGGCTCCAACGGAATTCAGCAAACTTCTAGACAACCAAGTAAGAGACAAAAACGTTAAGACCGAAATACAAAATTTGCTGAAACGAAAAATGGCAGGAGAAGAACTTAACGAAGAACCCAAAATTCAAATACTTAACG
Organism: Segetibacter sp.; assembly: GCA_031424295.1. Classification (GTDB taxonomy): domain Bacteria; phylum Bacteroidota; class Bacteroidia; order Chitinophagales; family Chitinophagaceae; genus Segetibacter. The sequence continues at coordinate 4,367 of JANPHE010000103.1, forward strand.
ACTTTCTAGAAAATAAAATTCAGTTTTACAGCGACTATGTAAAATCAACGGGACAAATTACACAACCAGACACAGCAAGGCTTGACGAACTATTTAACCAGACAATATATGAAGCGTGGGACAAAAACGGCAGTCACTAACTGGCGTTTGGCAAAAAGGCGGTGTCTGTCCTTTAATGAAGTTTTGTACTTCGTATCAAGTTCAGTGATGGCAGACAATTTAGTGCTACGAAATCCGCTTCTTTGCCAAGCCAAAAAACTTTTCATGTAATTTTGTTATGACACTTTCTTTTTTTCAGACTATGACTTTTAAGACCAAGACAAATCTCAAAAAACGCATCATTTCGACACTTCTCGACTATGCAATTTTCTTGCTTTCAACGTATTTATACATCATGCTCGTTGGACACGACAATGACGAAGGAGGCAAAACCGTAGATGGGCTTTTAGCTTTACCAATTTCAATAGTTTGGTTTATTTATTTTGTAGTTATCGAAGCTAGCTATGGTGCGACACTTGCACATCAAGGGCTTGATTTAAAAGTGTTGACTATTCACAGAAAGGAAATTGAATGGACACAAGCTTTAAAAAGACATTTACTTGACCCAATTGACATTTTATTATATGGTATTCCTGCAATAATTGCAATTAAAAATTCAGACAAACATCAGCGTTTGGGTGACATGTGGGCAAAGACAATTGTTGTTGATTTAAAAGATAAAGAACAATTTTTATTAAATGACACCGCTCAAGTATGACAAAAAATACTTTGGGTTTGCAGGTTCCTCACCTACAAACCCAGATAAACAAAGGGCTGTTGGTGAAGAACACACAACGCGGCAGGGTAATCTATTAGTCTTATCTGAAACTTCATAGCATAGCCCAATTTGTGCAAGTAGGAGACTCTGCTATGTTCTACGCATGTTTTCCTTTTCATAAGCACTGTGCGTTGGCAAATGTACCTGCCCTACCCTTTTGGGTTTATCATTTACATATTGCAGGTTCCCTTAGCACAGGTGCCAAGTACTGAGTAGGAGAAACGGTGAGGGCAAAAAAATAGATATTGAAAAAGTGGATTTTCCTAACAACAAAACCAAATGTATAACACCCTAAAGTTGATTTTCAATACTATTATTTTTTGCTATTTTGCAACTTATAACGGTAATGTACTCGTTAGCAGCAACCCTAAAATGAAAAGAATACTAACGACATTGACTTTAATTATATTAGTCACAATTAGTTGTAACACCACTTTTTTTAATCAGAAAGACTATCTTTTTAAATTAGCTGACTTTGAATGGAACAAAATAATTAAAGACCAAGTTGGTGAAATTTATTTAAAAGAATCGAACTTCATATTTGGTAGGAATTGGGACTCTACATTTATAGTTATATCCCCAGACAACGGTGCTTTTATCGACACTTTAAAACGATACAGAATCGAAAAAGAAAGAGAGAGCTTAATCCTTGACAATTCAAGAGAATTTAAAAGTGGTTATTCATTATATAACGTACCTGTAGACAAGCACAAATATTCAAAAGTAACTCTAAAGGTATTTGACAGACAATATCGTGGTGACGAAGAGACATTTTATTTAATAATAAATACTCTGTCAGACTCAGAGTTTACTATTTTGTTTAATCGTGGCGAATTTAGGTTTATATCAGACATAACATATTTTAAAGACGGGCAGTTTATAATGACCTATAATGGGGAATCAGCAACTGACGACCAAAAATATTTTAATTGTATTGGACTTTTTGATTTAGATGAAATAATGAATAAATAAGGGTATGCTTCGCCTTAGTTGGGTCTTAATTGCAAAGCCCTATGTGTGCAAGTAAAATCCCCTGCAATATTATAAGCATGTTTTCCTTTTCATAAGCACTGAGCGTTGGCAAATGAACCTGCCCTACCCTTTTGCGCTTATCTCATACAAATCGCAGGTTCCATTAGCACTGCTGCCAGGCACTGAGAAGGAGAAACTTTGAAGACTGTAAAATGGATATTGACAAAGTGGATTGTCCTAACGACAATACGAAGTGTGTAACACCCAAAAGTTGATTTTTAATACTATTATTTTTTGCTATATTGCATCGTATAGCTCCAATGTTTGCATTTGCAAAAATGCGTCGTCAAATTTGTAAACCAAAGTATCCCTAATATTGAAATTCAAAAACAGCGCAATGAAATTCTCTCTTATCCTTACATTCATCAGCTTTTCTTTTTTCTCTACCGCCCAGTCCCTTCCCGACAGTCTTTATCCACCCGACACCTTACCTATCAGCTTCCACTCCGACTGGACAAAAACTCATTACCATGAAAAAATAAGGGAATTTAAGAAAGACCCTTTAGCTATGGGTGATATTGTTTTTTTAGGCAACAGCATTACCGAGCAGGGTGGAGACTGGGGTAAGCGCTTAGGGTGGAGCAGTGTAAAAAACCGGGGCATTTCCGGGGATGTAACGGAAGGGGTTTTAAAAAGACTTGGCGAGATAATGTATGTAAAGCCCAAAGCAATTTTCCTGCTCATCGGCATCAACGATATATTCAACACTGCTACCACGCCGCAGTATGTTGCCAGCAATATACTCGCCATTGCGAAAAACATTCGTAAAGCATCCCCGAATACAAAGTTGTATGTGCAAACCATACTGCCTACCACCACCTCTTCCATAAAGGAAAAAATTCAGCAAACCAATGCGCTGCTTTACAATAATGGCGGTCGTAAAACCTTTACCTTACTTCGTACACATGCTTTGTTTGCCGATGAGGCTGATGTAATGAAAAAAGAGTACACTAAAGATGGTGTACACTTGAACGAAGAAGGCTATACTATTTGGGCAGACTATTTAAAGAAGCAACTGCCCCATTTTGCCAATTAAACCCAGGATTAAAAACATTCCTTCGTTCTGGCAGGGTCTTCATAGCATAGCCCTATGTGTGCAAGTATGAGACCCTGCTATGTTCTAACCTTGTTTTCCTTTTCATAAGCACTGTGCGTTGGCAAATGAACCTGTCCTACCCTTTTGCTTTTATCTTTTACCTATCGCAGGTTCCCTTAGCACTGCTGCCAAGCACTGAGTAGGAGAACTTGTGAGGGCAAAATCAGAGACATCGCTTTTGAGATAAATACCAATGTGTATATTTGTTTGATGACGGTGGTTTTTTCACAGACTGTTGTTTGCGGTCATTGTAACTAACAACACAGCAACCATCAAACTGACGAGAAAAAAAGCAAATAAGGCAACCATCAAAAATGACATTGAATACTTTAACTAAATTCGAAAAATTCTATTTAAACACAAAGACGAATAGATGGTATTGGTTATTTTCAATCTTTTGCCGTTTAACATTAGCATTTGCATTCATCATTGCTGGAATGATAAAAATTCTTGGAGAAAGATTTGCTAGTGGTTTATCAATCAATCACCCAATGGGAGCTTATCTTGAAGCTTTGCATCATACTGGTTATTATTACACATTCATTGGAATAGCCCAAGTAGTTGCTGCAATTTTATTGATAATACCAAGAACGGTAACTCTTGGAGCATTACTATATTTTCCAATTATTATAAATATATGGTTACTCTCCTTTGCTTTGCGTTTTGAAGGCTCTTTTTTAACATCTCCATTAATGGTTCTTGCTAATTTATATTTACTCGTTTGGAATTATGACAGGCTTAAATATATTTTGCCATTAAAATCATTTTCAAGCTATGGAATATTAGAGAAACCAACGAAGTATAAAAACAAATTTCCATTTATTTTTTTCACAGGCGTAATTACAACAGTCGGACTTACAGTTTTATTAGCTCAATTCGGATATTATGCTATGCCAAAAAATTCATTATCAGATTGTAAAAACCAATTTAAAAACACTAAAAATGAAGTCGCCGGATATAAATTTTGTGAATGCATTCATAATAATGGAAAACCATTAGATGAATGCTTGAAGGAGTTTGAAAAATCGAAAAAATGAATGTAAAAATAAGCATGACAACGGTATTGTAACTTTAAAATACATAATAGAAAACAACAACAAACCGATAACATTTCGTCTTTGTGGAGTCTTCATAGCCTAGCCCTATTTGCGCAAGTATGAGACCCTGACATGTTCTAAGCATGTTTTCCTTTTCATAAGCACTGTGCGTTGGCAAATGAACCTGCCCTACCTTTTTGCGTTTATCTTTTACATATCGCAGGTTCCCTTAGCATAGCTGCCAGGCACTGTGTAGGAGAACTTGTGAGGGCAAAAGTTCTTGTTATGCTATGGCATTACGATCCGATGTGTATATTTGTTGTACGCGGTAGTTTTTTCACGGACTGTTATTGGGCGTCACCTTTACAAAAATCAAAAACTAAAATTTAATTTATGAAAGCTTCAAAATTTCTTTTGTTCACCGTTTGCTTAATGTTATCTGTTTCAAGTGTTGGAACATACTTGTGTGTATCTTAGGTATTTGACAACTAGTTTAGCAACTTAAAAATCATCATCATGGCTAAAATATTTTTTACTTTTTTGTTTGTAATTGCGGCTGTTTGTGCACAAGCACAAAATGTAGGCATTGGTACTACCGCCCCCGATACCTCTGCCATACTGGATTTAAAAACCACCAACAAAGGGATATTAATTCCCCGGATAACGGAGGCGGCCAGGCTGCAAATTGCTGACCCGGCAGCCGGCTTGCTAGTTTTTCAAACCAATACCACAATTAATTCTACCGCAGGATTTTATGTGTTTGATGGCAGCGATGATACCTGGTATACCATGGGCACATCCAAACAATTTGGTATTGGCACCAACAAACCGAATGCTAAAGCTATTTTAGATTTACAATCAACCACCCAGGGTGTTTTATTTCCTTCCTTAACGACAGCTCAACGCAACACTATTACCAACCCGCCAAACGGCCTGCATATTTTTAATACAGATGATAAATGCTTGAACTTTTATGATGCGGCAAATAATTTTTGGAACTGCTACTGCCAGGAGTGTAAAACCGTGGCTATTAATATTACCAGTAACCAGTGCGGTGTTGATTTTGCCGATTCTATTATTAACAAGCCTGCTGGCAGGTATGTAATCAACATAAGCCCGGGGGTTATCATCAGTGGGTGCGCTACAAGCGGCGATGCAATATTTTTTACTTCCATGACTTCTTCAGCACAAATTACTATCAACAATTATGGAACTATTTCAGGTGCAGGTGGTAAAGGAAAAAATTGCAGCATATCAAATCCTGATGCATTTCCTGGCTGCAGTAGCTTTCCACTGGCCGCAGGAAACGGAGGTAATGCTATTCTAACTACAGCTGGCATAGTTGTAAAAGTTAACAATTATGGGTTAATAGCAGGTGGAGGTGGCGGCGGTAATTCGGGGTCAAATGGAACTGCCTATGGTGGCGGTGGTGGTGGTGGTGGTGGTGCAGGTATAATAAGCGGCACTGGTGGATCTGCTGGCGGATATTTTTCAACCCCGGCTTGTGGTGTTACTCGTGTTGGTGTTTCTGGTACAAATGGTACTGCCACTACAGGCGGCGCAGGCGGTGCAGGCGGAGGTGGTGGCACAGCAGGAATTAATGGTGGTGGATTAGGCGTAGCGGCTGCAGCGGGCGGTATTGGCGGCAAAGCAATAAAGGGTGGCAGTGGCAATAGTGTTACCAATTTTAGCGGCGGGCTTGTATTTGGGGTAATTGATTAAAATAAAACAGAAATGATACAAGCTGCCTTACATGAAAACAAGGCGAACGCACAAAAGAGCGGTTTTGTAAGAGTGGGGCGGAAAGTTGTAGCATTGGCAGCATCGCATCATTGTGCTTCTGTTGCGGCAGAAAGTCCTCTAATCAGCATTTGAATGTTTCTTGTACATTTGGTTCCTTGTTCGGCGAATGTATGGGCTTAAGGAATGCTATTTCCCCACCCTCGCAAAGCTGCCATCCGTTATGCATCACCCTAAGACATCATAATGAATCAACCACAATAAATGTATATTATTTTCAGAAATTAAACCCAAAATGAAGCAACCACAAAAACGGTTTAAAAAATATTAATTTCTGAAACTTTTACAACAATTTATCAAAACAGTCACCTATACGAAATTGAAAGTGATATGCTAACTATAATTATTATTTGTGCAATTCTGAATGTACTAGTTACAATTGTACCCTTATCGCGAAATAAGCATTGGATTATTAGAGGTATGGACTTTCCCCGCTTACAGTTTATGCTCTTTTCACTGGCCTTGTTGATTGCAATTTTTGTATTTCTCGATATAGGAAGGTCTGTTACATTGATATTGATTTCTACGACAGCTATATGTTTAATTTGGCAATTATGGTGGATATTGCCTTATACTCGCCTATGGTCTAAGGAGGTCGAATTTTGTAAGGAGGCAGATCCCGAGAGGCAACTCAGCATTATTACCTCTAACGTTCTTACCCCAAATCGAAATGTTGAAGCTTTGATAGCGTTGGTAAAAAAATATCAGCCCGATATTCTGGTAACATTAGAGTCAGATATGTGGTGGCAAGAACAACTCAAAGTTTTAGAATCAGATATGCCGTATTCTATCAAATGTCCACTTGATAACCTCTATGGAATTCACCTTTATTCGAAATTGCGTATACATGACCATGAAATTTCATATTTAATTGAGAAAGATGTCCCTTCTATACATGTATCAATAGAACTGCGGACGGGAGATAAGGTTCGTGCGCATTTTCTCCATCCGGCTCCACCAAGCCCTACTGAGAATGCCAAGTCTGCAGAACGTGATGCTGAGCTGATAGCAGTTGCTCGAAGTGTTGCCAAGAGTGATCAACCTGTGTTAGTGGCAGGTGATCTTAACGATGTAGCGTGGTCTTCAACAACTCGTCTTTTCCGTAAAATTAGTGGCTTGCTTGATCCGCGAATTGGACGGGGCATGTTCAATACTTTTCACGTTAAATTTCCGATATTTCGCTGGCCTATGGATCATCTTTTCCACACTAAACACTTTGTGTTGTGTTCCATTAAGCGTTTACCGTCTATCGGTTCGGATCACTTCCCTCTTTTTACATCATTGTTGTTCGCACCAATAGATGGTGCCGGACAAAAAGGACTTGAATCAGACTCTGAAGATCATGAAAGGGCAAAACAAACCATTAATGACAAAGGAGGTAATAGTAATGATGTGCCGCAACCAAACGAGACCTAATAACTTCTGTAAATAGTGAATTATTTTTCCTAATAGCACCAAAAAATAAAGCTGAAGATGTGTAATTATAGATTGTACAACTATTTTAATAATAACAAAGAAGTATCCAAAAATGGAAAATAATCTGTGGCCAAGGAGCCAAGATAAAACGATGATCCTCACCTCCTGTGGTAATAGCGAGACAAAAGCGTTAGCAATAGAACATTCAAAACAAGCTTTTGAAAGAGCTGAATAAGTAATTCCGCTTTTGCAGGTGTTCTTCACCTGCAAACCCAGCTGAAAAAAGGGCTGTTGGTGATGAAAACAAAACAGCGGCAGGGTAATCTATCATAGCTCTATGTGCAATTATGAGACCCTGTTATGTTCCAATCATGTTTTCCTTTTCATAAGCACTTTGCGTTGGCAAATGAAACTGTCCTACCCTTTTGGGGTTATCTTTTACATATCGCAGGTTCTATTAGCACTACTGCCAGTCACTGAGTAGGAGAAACTGTGAAGACAAAAGTTCTTGTTATGCGATAGCATTACTATCTGAAGTGTATGTTGTGTATTTTTCACAGAGTGCCGTTGTCTGCAACCTTGACGAAGCAGCTCACTTCTTTATAGATTTTGTATATTTGTTTCATGACATTAGATAGTGCCAAATTAGAGTCCATTAAAAATTACTTTAAAACACGCCCTGTTTTGAAAGCATACTTGTTTGGATCCTATGTTAGAGGAATGGCAGACAATAAGAGCGATATAGATATTTTAGTTGATTTAGACTATAGTCAAAAAATTGGGCTGCAGTTTATTCAAATGAAACTTGATCTCGAAAAGCTATTGAATAATGAAATCGATTTAGTTTCTTCAAATGGGATGTCAAAATATATTAAACCACTTGTTGATGTAGAAAAACGGTTGATATATGAGAAATGAACCAGGAGACAAAATCAGATTGCAACATATTCTTGATCCAATTGACGAAATTCATAAATATTTAATTGACGTGAACTATGCTGTATTTCTCGAAAATTCAATGATGCGATTTGCATGCATAAAGCAAATGGAAATAATTGGTGAAGCAAGTAATCACCTATCTACAACATTAAAATCTAAATTTTCAGATATAGAGTGGGCTCAAATTGTCGGAATGCGAAATATATTTGCTCATGAATATTTTGGTATTGACTCTAAATTAGTTTGGGAAATTATTAAAAATGATATTCCGGAATTAAAAGAGAAAATTGAAATTATCCTACAATCAATACCGTAGCAACATCAGCCAACACATTGGTTTTTTTTCTTCCTAGTGGGTTCATCCTAGCACAGCCCTACGTGTGCAAGTAGGAGACCTTTCTATGTTCTAAGATTGTTTTCCTTTTCACAAGCACTGTGCGTTGGCAAATGAACCTGTCCTACCCTTTTGCGTTTATCTTTTACATATTGCAGTTTGCCTTTGTACTGCTCCCAAGCAGTGAGAAGGAGAAACTGCTAGGACAAAGTTTGAAAACGGCTTGTGCCTTGTATGTATAGCATTGGTAGATGAAGCAAAGTTTTGTTCAGTTGTAACTTTGCATAGCCATGTGTATATTTGTTTGATAGCGGTGTTTTTTTCACAGACTGTCGTTAGCGGCAATTCGAAAACCCGAAAATTTTGTAACTTCACTTCAAAATTAAAGACATGGCAAAGAAATCAAATCATGTGGTACCATCTTCCTCAGGGTGGGCAGTTAAAAAATCAGGAGCAGAAAGAGCTTCTAAAATTTTTGAGACAAAAGATAAAGCTGTGGCATACGGTCGAGAGATAAGTAAAAGTGAAAAGACAGAATTATATATTCATAAAGGAAACGGAATGATACAAAATCGAAATTCATACGGAAATGACCCAAATCCACCAAAAGACAAAAAGCATTAGATGAGTTTCGAAAACAATGTTTTTATAAACTGCCCATTTGATAAATTATATATTGATGACATATTAAAGCCTATTTTGTATGTTATTGGAAGGAACGGATTATCCCCGAGACTTTCTTTGGAAGTTTCTGATGGCGGTCAGGTCAGACTGCAAAAAATAACACAGATAATCAAATCCTGTAAATATAGTATTCATGATTTATCAATTGTAAAATCCAAAAAGGCTAAGGAATTTGCAAGAATGAATATGCCATTCGAACTTGGAATTGATTACGGTCTTAGAAACAGTGGGATACCAAATTTGGACAAGAAACAATTTTTAATATTAGAGGCGACTAAATATGATTACATGAAAGCTATTTCGGATATCAATGGCTTTGATATAAAAGTCCATTCTAATGAAACTGAAAAAATATTTGATTGCCTATATAGTTGGTTCAGCGAAACGCTAAAAATAAATAAACAAGACCCACCTTTAAAAATCTTCTACGATTTTATCGATTTCAATACAAGCTTGTTCGAAGAGAAGGTTAGTCAATTTGGGTCCGACGAATTGGCGATGAATTATGTTGAAAAAATTAGCATCCCTGAATACATTGGAGAAATTCAAGAGCGAGTTTAACTGCCGCTAACAAAGGTGGCCCATGCACAATTAAGTTTTCGTCTTAGTTGGATTTCATAATAAAGCACTATGTGTGCAAGTAGGTGACCCTGCTATGTTCTAAGCGTGTTTTCCTTTTCATAAGTACTGTGCGTTGGCAAATGAACCTGTGACTACCCTTTTGCGTTTATCATTTACAAATCGCAGGTTTCCCTTTGCACTGCTGCCAGGAACTGCGTAGGAGAATTTGTGATGGCAATAGCTTTGGGTTACTGTTTTTCGGATCAGTTGTCATTTCAATTTATCTTAGCTTCGAGGTGTCATTCAGAACCCGAAGAATGGGAGGCGTTTTCAATCCAACAGAAATTGACGAAATTATACGATTTACCAAAAAATTGATAGCAGCATAATATATATAAAAAATGGCAAAAAATAAAATAATTACAGTTCAAAACATTCCCATTTCAATTTCATTAGAAAGTGATAACGATTTTATTTGTTTAACCGACATGGCTAATGCCAAGGAAAGTGATAGCCGGGCGGCAGATATTATTAAAAACTGGCTAAGAAATAGATATACCATTGAATTTTTGGGAACCTGGGAGCAAATCAATAACACTCATTTTAAAGTGGTCGAATTTGACCACTTTAAAATGCAAGCAGGTTTACCGAGCTTTGTATTAAGTGTATCAGAATGGATAGAAAAAACCAATGCAATAGGCATAACCGTAAAAAAAGGAAAATACGGTGGTACTTATGCTCATAGAGATATTGCCTTTGAATTTGGCTCTGCAATAAGTGCTTCATTTAAATTGTATTTGATTAAAGAATTTCAACGCCTTAAAGAAGACGAAAATGAAAGACTACAACTGAATTGGAATTTACAACGCACCTTAGCCAAAGTTAATTACCGTATTCATACTGATGCCATCAAAGAAATCATTATTCCGAAATTGCTCGGACAAAAAGAAACCAATTTGGTATATGCCGATGAAGCAGACTTATTAAATATGGCACTCTTTGGCAAAACTGCCCTGCAATGGCGCAATGAAAACCCCAACCATAAAGGCAATATTCGCGATGAAGCCACTATTGAACAATTAGTGGTGTTATCTAATATGGAAAGTATTAATGCTGTACTTATCCATAACGGATTATCGCAACCAGCAAGATTGTTACAACTCAACAAAATGGCAATTACGCAAATGAAATCATTACTTCAAAACACAACGATAAAGAAGTTAAAATAACATGCAACGAAAAGAAAATGATTTCGGCTTAGTTAGTCGGGTCTACATAGCAAAGCCCTTCTTGCGCAAGTATGAGCCCCTGCAATGTTCCAAGCATGTTTTCCTTTTCATAAGTACTGTACGTTGGCAAATGAACCTTCCCTACCCTTTTGCAATTATCTTTTTCATATTGCAGATTCCCTTAGGACTGCTGCCATGCAATGAGTAGGAGAACTAGTGAGGGCAAAAGTTCATGTTATGATGTGGCATCAATATCCCATGTATATTTGTTTTGCGTGGTGGTTTTTATCACAGAATGGCATTGCATTCTATTACTTACAGACCTCCATCATCAAAATAATATGAGACGAATTAATTTGCTTTTATTGACACTTTTTGTGGGACAAGTTTTTGCTCAAAACAAGTCGCTGCCTAACAGAATGAAAGAAGTTGAAAACAACCTAATTCCCTTTGTACCTGTGAAAGGGTTTAAAGGTTGGAACATCATTGACAGAATGAAATATTACAAAGTGCCCGGCGTGAGCATCGCAGTTATTAAAGACTATAAAATAGATTGGGCGAAAGGTTATGGTTTGGCTGACACTTCTAAAAACATTCCCGTAACAACTGAAACCATGTTTTCAGCAGGCTCTATCAGTAAGTTTTTAATGGCTGTTACAGCTTTGAAAATGGTAGAGAACGGACAAATAGAATTGGAAAAGCCTATCAACAACTACCTTACCTCCTGGAAAATTACAGAGAACGACTTTACCAAAAAGACACCCATAACTTTAAGAATGTTGTTGAGCCATTCTGCAGGAACATCACAATCATCCTACTTTGGTTTTACACCCACGCAACCTTTGCCAACAATTGTAGAAGTTTTGAGTGGTGCAAAAATTTCTGAAACAAGACCTGTAGTGGTAAACAGTGAACCCAATAAGGAATTTCGTTATTCAGGTGGGGGAAGTATGATTGCACAATTGGCTTTAATGGACGTTTCTAAAAAAAGTTTTTCCGAACTAACACAAGAACTACTTTTTGACAAGCTTGGAATGAGTAATTCAACTTTTGAACAACCTGTTCCTTCAAAATTTGCAAAGCGAAGTTCCTGGGCTTATTCTTCTGCATCCTGGTTTAAAGGTATGCCTTATGTTTATCCTCAACAGGCAGCAGCAGGACTTTACACCACACCAACAGACCTCGCAAAGTTTTTTATTGATGTGCAAAAATCTTACATGGGCAAAGGGAAAGTATTAAGCCAGGCTACAACAACAAAAATGCTTACTGCTCAACAAAATGTTTCTGATGGCTCATACAAAGAGCAAATTGGAATTGGACCTTTTTTAATTCAGCGAACCGACAACAAAGACCCCAATGGCGTTTACTTTGAATTTACAGGCGTAAATGCAGGATTTTTGGCTTATGGCATTGCAAGTATTACAAACGGAAATGGCGTAATTATTATGCTCAATTCAGGAGACGATGTAAATGGTTTGGGAAAAGAAATACGAAGAGCAGTTGCAAAAACATACAATTGGACAAACTTTTTGCCAACTGAAATACAACCAATTAATTTATCCGATACAGCGTTAGACAAATTTGCAGGTCGTTACAGAATGGCAACAGACGAAGTGCTTTACCTACGGAAAGAGAAAAACTATTTAGTTGAAAACATCAATGAAGGCAATGACATTTATTGCTTTCCTGTTACAAGGGACACTATCGTTTTTACAGATTACAACATCAAAGCAGGTTTTATGATGAACGACAAAGGCGAAGTAATTTCGTTGCAAAACATTTATCAGGAAAAGGCAATGCCGAGAATGGCAGCAAATGAGTTTTCACCAAGTGAGTATTTGAAAATGAAAAAGTATGATGAAGCAAAGAAAGCATTTGGAGCAATGAAAATGAACGAGTACCAAATTACTTATTTGGCTTACGACCTGATGAACAAAAAGCCATTGAATATGGAAGCTGTAAAAACAATTTTAGAAGTAGCCATTGAACAGCATCCAAATGCTGCTATTGTTTATAGTCGTTGGGGCGACTATTATTTAAAACTTAATGATACACCAAACGCCATTAAAAGCTATCAAAAAGCTATAGAAATTGACCCATCAGACCAACAAACAAAAGAAAATCTAAATAGCTTGACAAAATAACGGGGCTCTCCGGCTTTCGCCGCCATTACAGATGGTCATCACCTGCAAACCCAGATGAACAAGGGGCTGTTGGTGATATACATACAAAAGCGGCAGGGTAATCTATACGGCCTAGCCGGGTCTTCATAGCATAGCCTGCGAGTAAAAGCATGAGACCCTGCTATGTTCTCAGCATGTTTTCCTCCGCTGGTTTAATTGTTCCGCAGAATATTTAAATCTAAGAAAGCTGCGGGAATGTGTCCAGCAAAAATGATTAAATTTACCAATCACAACTTGTCCCGCACTTTAGTCGGGAGACATGGAACAGATAAGGCATTTAAGTTCGCTTTGATAAACTTAAACGAGGATTCGAGTCATCTTAACCCTACCGGGTATGATATAACGTATTAATGTTCAACAAAATGCCCCCGAACAACCAGGGGCATATTTAATTTACCTATCGATGCGACCCACCTATTTTAGTTTGTGAAAACTATTAAGGATATAGAGTGCAGCCTTATAGTTTTTATCATTTTCTGCATCAGTTTTATCCCAAAACAATAGCTGAACTGTAAAATTGACGCTGCTTTCAGGATCTAAATAACCGCCAACAACAACATGCACCAGCTTGCCGTTTTGAATGGCAGTACAATAAGCCTCATACCCTGTGAAGCCATGAAGGTCTTCTATTTCAGCTTCTTCAATCACTGTCTTATCTGTACCTGGAGTCCTATTTAATGCTTTCCGGCAAATTTTCATAGGCTCGGTGATGGTAGCATCTTCCCACGGTTTAATACTCATAGTAAATATAGCACCCTTGGCAGTAAATGCTTTATCGTCATTTTGTTTAAGATCAAAATTAGATGGTGCTTTAAATCCAAGTCCATACGTTTCCCATTCCATGTCTGTCCATTGTGCCTTGGCCGTTGTAGTCACTACACAAAGAGTGAGGAAGAGAAGGTAAATACCTAACTTTTTCATAAAGGTGTTTTTTGTTTTTAAAAATTTAAAGAGCCAAATATAGCGTGTTTATTTTGATGCTTTATTTTTTTGTCCTCGTGGGATCTTCATAACCTAGCCCTACATGTGCAAGTATAAGAAACCGCTTTGTTCTAAGCATGTGTTACTTTTCATAATCATTATGCGTTGGCAGATGAACCTGCCCTACTCTTTTTCGGTTATCTTTTACCTACCGCAGGACCCTTAGCACAGCTGCCAAGCACTGAGCAGGAGAACTTGTGAGGGCAAAAAATGGATATTGAAAAAGTGGATTGTCCTAAAGACAATACGAAATGTACAACACCAACAAGCAGATTTTCGCCTTTGTCGGTGTTCCTCACCAAACACTACGCAGATGTAAATATAAACAAGCTAATAAATAATTTTGTCCTCGCTGGGGTTTACCTGAAAGGGATCCTGCGTCGCTTACCCAAGCCGGGGGCTTTGGCAAACGCACAAGGCTTTGAAGAAGACGCTAGCCCGACGAAAGGGTCGGAAATCACGCAGATTTTATGAATAACTCCAACAAACAAAAGTCGATACAATACCGAATGAGAGCCAAAATAGTTACCTGATTTTTTTGTCATAGTCTGGTGGCGTGCCGCATCCACCTATCCATCCAATAGTTCATCCGCACATCTCCAATAGCCGCTCATCTAAAAATCAAACTTCCATCTATTGCAAATCTCTACATTAGCACCTCGAAAAAACTAAAAAAAAGGCCGGCATTCACATTTGGAAAAATAAACCGGTCACAACATCAACAATGAAATTACTTATTACCCTTTCTCTTCTTGCATTTATCAGTTGCACCCCATTCAGGCCTGCACTAAGCGATACGCTGAGAGCCAATCACGACGAATATGCCGTTAAAGGGCGAAACGGCATATTAATAAAGCAACGGCTTAGCTTTGGAGCGTTTGCCACCACATCGGTAAAGCGCTCATGGACAAGGGGCACGTCTTCAAAGTCGGGCTTTGGCTTAGGCACCGATCCCTATTCGCCTGATTACGTAAACATCATTGGAAAAGAGTACATCAACAAAAAGCAAACGCTCAACTTCAGTCTTATCGATGGCACCCGCAACTCACAGGTGTATTGCGCCACAAATTTCAATGCGAAGGAAGTGACCATAGGCAACAAACCAAACAGTGTTGTAAACATTGTACTCGATCTTATGGGCAAGGGTGGCTCCAGCACCAATAATTTTTATGTGCAGGTTTACACCGCCGAGGGTGAGCGTCCCTGGCAACTGCTATTCGACAACCAGGCATGGCAGGCCACACCAAAATCGTTTGAAGCAGTATTTGCAAAAAGCAGCAACGAATACTACACCATCACCGCCATCACGCAAGTGGAAGCAAAGGGAAAGGTTCTCAATATGCCCTTCGGCGCTATAGGCCTGGAAGTACGCAACAAATCAGGAAACCCTGTGGCTACACTGTCGCTTGCCGATAATGGGATTGTGTTTTTAGGAAAAGTATCGACCGAAGAACGATTTCTCATGGCCAATCTCTGCGTCGCCCTCTTGCTTCAGGAGCAAATCGGATAGATTTCCGCCTAAAGGTATTCCTCACCTGCAAACCCAGAGGAACAAAGGGCTGTTGGTGAGGAACACACAACCTGCGGCAATAAAAAACCCAAAGGGTTCAAATGTTTATAGCCCCAAACATTGTAAACGGAATATACGACCCCATCGGGGTCGCACATCAATCATTCAATTATTGTTCTATAAAGATGAAATCCCTTCGGGATTGGTAAAACCAATTTTGATTTTGAGGGTGTAACCGATAAAGTATAATTGAAAATCTTCTTTGTAGGTTGTATTCATCTGCAAAATAGCATAATAAAATGTTTTTGGTAAAAAACACCCCAACAGCGGCATCAAAGGCGGAAAATTTATAAAAGCCCAATTGCCTGCGCTGTACTCCGAAGCAGGCCATAGTGAATGGAATTGCGATATTGCCCGTTGTAGTAAAAATCTTCTTTAAAAAAAGCTTCCTGCTCAAAGCCTGTGGACAACAACAGACTGCCCGAGGCTGTATTTTCGGCATCTGTAATGGCTTCTATGCTGTGCAGGTTCATGTGCTCAAATCCATATTTTGAACACAGGCCAGGGCTTCACGCATATAACCTTGCCTGTGCCAGGCTTTAGAAAGCGAATAACCTATCTCTGCCCTGAAATGTTCAGTCTTCAGGTTTACATAACCAATGATGCCAATAACTTTGCCGGACCCTTTTTCGGCAATCGCCCAGTTTATTTTTTCTCCCTTTTCAATAAAGTTATTCATCAGTTCTATGAGTGCTGCTGCGTCGGCATGAGTGACTGCCAATGGTCGTGGAATGTACTGCATGACCCCGGGGTCAGAGCGCATGACAAACACATCTGCAGTATCGGTGTTGCACAGCTGTCGCAGCAAAAGGCGCTCTGTCTCCAGCACAGGAAAGGGGGAAAATGTCATCGGTCGAAGGTAAGAATTATTGAAATCGTGGCAATGGGACGAAATCATGTGTCGTAGTCAGCGAATGAAATATACAACAGCTCTGCATGTTTTTCCGCCTTTACAGGTTTTCTTCACCTGCAAACCCAAATCAACAAAGGGCTGTTGGTGATGAACAAACGACAGCGGCAGGGTAATCTATTCGTTCAAGTGTGGTCTACATAGCACAGCCCTATTTGTTCAAGTAGGAGACCCTGCTATATTCTAAGAAAGTTTTCCTTTTCATAAGCAATATGCTTTGGCAGATGAACCTGTCCTAACCTTTTGCGTTTATCTTTTACATTTTGCAGATTCCCTTAGCACAGCTGCCAACCACTGAGCAGGAGAAAATGCGTGGACAAAAACTACAGGTTATTCAAGAACACTTAAACCTACAATGATTGTAGAGCTGTTTATATCAAGAACTAATAAAGCTACCTGTGCCAAATAAGAAAAAATACACATTTAAGTTCGCTTCATTAAATTTTAACTGGCAATAAGAATCTGCATTTATCTTTCCTTCAAAGTGTTCCATAGGACACCTCAAAGGACGGTGGCAAAGCAGGTAATTTCAATGTTTACTGCCAATAAAAAATTAGCTCCTGTTTATGTCTCTTTATCCTTAGTAGTTCTAATAAGGCTAATGCCTGCGGTAAAAAAGATAGCACCAATAATACCTGTTGCAATAATGCTTTTTACGTTTTTGACACCATTGCCACCGTTCATAAAAATGATAGCCGCATAGATAAGCGCTGCTACTCCTAAAAGCGATAATATAATTCCTAACACACGTTTTTCCATACTACTTTTTTTACAAGGTAGCCTTATAAAACAACAAGGTGATGTTAATAAAATTATGTTTTAGTAAAGGCTGTAATTGTTGCCTTATTGATATTCACCTTTTTACAAGTATAACTGCAATAGCTACCTTGGTGAAAACAATATTTACATATTATTTGCTAACGTAGACCTTCTTATCACTTGATCATCGTGTAAGACAAAGTCGCTTTTTAACATTCTTTCATTGGGCAATTAATTCCCCTCTTTCAAATTCCTTTTTAATAATTCCCACTTTTAGCTCACTAAAAATAAAGGCACTCATTTTGATTGCATTTAACTGAATGTGATAAATCATTACAAAATTTGAAAAACTTTCTTTAAAAGAAGAAGAAGAGTAAAAAGATTTGGTAGAATATCTGAAGTTTTTGTGAAGAAGAGATCTACACACTTTAATCAGCAGTATTAAAATAAACAATTTCAATGAATAATACAGAACATACTTCTATCGCCGAACCTGTCAATGAGAATATCTCTTCAGGGGAAAATTTATCTTTTTGGTTTGAAGCAATGGACCAACCTTTATCCTATGAGGTATTAAAAAGCGATATTGATACTGAAATTTTGGTTATTGGCGGAGGAATAGCTGGCCTTACTACTGCCTTTTGTCTTGCCAAAGAAGGACGTAAAGTAGTGTTGGTGGAAGATGGATTTATTGGCAGTGGCGAGTCTGGAAGAACAACGGCTCAACTTACCTGTGCACTTGATGATAGATATTTTGAACTGGAAAAATTATATGACGAGGCTACTGCACAATTAGCAGCTAACAGCCATATGAAGGCTATTGAATGGATAGCCAACACCGTTAAACAGCATTCAATAGATTGCCGTTTTAAAAGAGTAGATGGATATTTGTTTTTGCACGCTTCAGACACAAAAGAAACATTAGAGAAAGAATATGCGGCTACCAAAAGAGCAGGGCTTGCTACCGAAATGTTAAGCTGTGTTCCAGGTATTAATGGAGAAGACGGTAAGTGGTGCATTAAATTCTCAGATCAGGCACAGTTTCATATTTTATTGTATTTAAAAGGATTGGCAGATGCTTTTATACAATTGGGTGGAACAATTTACACTCAAACCAAAGCAGAAAATATTACCAAACATGGCGCATCCGCGAATGGATTTACAATAACTGCCCAACACATTGTAGTAGCTACCAACTCTCCAGTAAATGATTGGGTTACCATGCACACCAAGCAATGGCCTTACCGCACTTATGTTATAGCTGCTAAAATTCCTAAAGGTAAATTGCCTTATGCCATGTGGTGGGATACCGGCAATCATGAATCCAAATGGGTTTCTCAACCTTATCACTATGTTCGTTTAGCAGAATTTGATGAAAAACATGATTTACTCATATCAGGCGGAGAAGACCACCGTACAGGCCAGGCAGATGATGAAGGTATTAAAGAAGAAGATCGATATACACGGTTGATTGAATGGACAAAAAAACGTTTTCCTTTAATTGAAGATATTGTATATAAATGGTCAGGTCAGGTGATGGAACCTATTGACTCTATGGCATACATTGGCAAAAACCCCGGCGATGATAACATTTATATTGTTACTGGAGATTCGGGTAATGGCATGACACACGGCACGCTGGGAGGAATAATTATTACAGACATTATCATGGAGAGAGATAATCCCTGGATTAAAATATACAGCCCATCCCGCATTACATCACAAACTACCGGCGATTACTTAAAGGAGGTTGGAAATATGATGGTGCAATATGGTGATTGGTTTACAGGAGCAGATATTAAAACCCCCGAAGATTTAAAACCAGGTGAAGGAGGAATCATGTCATCCGGATTTAGAAAAATTGCCGTGTACTGCGATGAGGAAAACAACCTGCATACCTGTACAGCGGTTTGTCCTCACCTGGGCGCTGTTCTGCAATGGAATGCAGATGAGAAAACTTTTGATTGCCCAATGCACGGTTCCAGGTTTACAACAGAAGGCAAAGTGATTAATGGACCGGCAATATCTGATCTGAAAAAAGTTAAAATTAATGAATAAAAAACTTTGAATAAATCAGCTTACAACTGATTAGATTAATATAACTGAACAATATAAAAACAAAAATAAAATGGACGAGAAATTTAATGACGCTACCAACCAACGTCCGCAAGGAGAACGTATTATGGATGCAACTCTGGTTACAATTGACCTTAGCTCTTTTACTAAACAGATTAGAGAGGAGAAACAATGGAAAGAAAGTGACCGCAACGCCATAACAGTTTTTAAAACTGATGGTATGCGTATTGTGCTGATAGCATTGCATAAAGATGCTGAAATGACAAAGCATACAGCAGAGGGGATTATTAGCGTACAGGTGCTGGAAGGGCAAATGCTATTTACGACTGAAGAGCAATCTATTGAGTTGGCCAGCGGACAAATGCTGGCACTGCATAAAAACGTTCCGCACAGCGTACTGGCTAAGGAAGAAACTATTTTTTTGTTGACACTTACTACAACATTGGAAGGAAAAAATTCCGGGCAATAATTCTGAAATCAATTATTAAAGAGGCGCCAAATTATCAGAGTTTTGACAAGTTCATTCTTTGTTTTTACAATCTACAATTACTTTGCAGCCACTCATATAAACATTCGGCCTTTTCAGGTGTTCCTCGCCTGCAAACCTAGATGACCAAAGGGCTGTTGGTGATGAAAACACAACGGCAGGGTAATCTATTTTTCTAAGTTGAACCTTCATAGCCTGGCCCTATGAGTGCAAGTAGGTGACCCTGCTATATTCTAATAATATATTTCTTTTCACAAGCACTGAGCATTGGCAAATGAACCTGCCTTACCCTTTTGCGTTTATCTTTTACATATTGCAGGTTCCCTTTGCAAAGCTGCCAAGCCCTGAGTAGGATAACATGCGAGGTCAAAAACTCTTGAATACCCGTTGCTTGGCGAATAGGTTTTTCAATTCCCCCACTATCGGCATTAGTTGTTCGTCGTTTTAGTAAAACAAACTTTACTCAACTCCAGTTTAATGATAAACGAATCTATCCATCGTACTGCATGTCGGGTGCTATCTCCTCGTCTAATGAAGAAAAGTAAGTTTGAAATCGGCTTATGACTTGTATATACTTCATAAGTGTATAAAGCAAATCTCAGACTTCGCCTTTATAAAAAATACCAATGTCTATGTTTGTTTGACGGCGGTGGTTATTTCACAGACTGTATTTGTAAGCCATGCATTAATAGCAACCAAATTCTGATCAGAATTTAGAATTTATTGCTTCAAATATAAATATTTATATTTTTATTTATATTTCACTTGGATGGCATGATTTTTTAACCTATAAAAAAAATTATTGACTTAAATTCAAATTATGAAAGCTTCAACGAAATTAAAACTTGCATGGTGTACATTGGCGCTGTTCGCTTTTAACATTGCCTTGTGGGCACAAGAAAAAAAAGTAGATGTTGATGTAAAAATTGGCAAAGAAGGTGGAAGTCAGTGGTACACTAATCCTATTGTTTGGGTAATCGGTGGAGCTATATTCATTTTGCTCCTTGTTGCGTTGCTTCGTGGAAGGAAATGATATATCGCTGTTGAGGTTTCTAATGTTGCTCACCCAGGTTCAACATGAAGTAATTGTGGTTAATGATGAAATTACGTGCCTAGTTAGTTCTATGCGCACTGCTTAAAATTTTAAGCATTGAAAACCTATGAGATCGTGGAATTTTTTTTAGAGGTTTTCTATTACCACTAAAACACGATCTTGCAACAGGGGTTTTCGTCCAGTTGGGGACTTCATAGCTTATGCTTATGTGTGCAAATATGAGACCCTGCTATGTTCTAGCAGTTTTGCTTTTCATAAGCACTGAGCGTAGGCAAATGAACCTGCCTATTCCGTTTGCGATTATCTTTTACATATTCCAGGTTCTTTTAGCACTGCAGCAAAGATCTGGGTAGGAAAACTTGCGAAGACGAAAACTATTGAACACCCGTTGCTTGGCGAATAGGTTTTTCCATTCCCCCACTATCGGTAATACTTGTTCGTCGTTTTAGTAAAACCAACTTTTCTCAACTCCAACTTATTGATAAACGAATCTATCTATCATACTGAATGTTGGGTGCTATCTGCTCGTCCAAAGAAGAAAAGTAAGTTTGAAAACGACTTTTGCCTTGTATGTATTTCATAAGAATATGAAACAATTTTCTAGTTCAGTAGAGACTTTAAAAAGCCATGTGTATATTTATTGTTCGCGGTGGTTTTTTCACAGACTGTCGTTGTTTGCAACCCTAAAACGAAATTCTGTTTACCTTCAAGAAAAAGGGACATTCAATTAAAAATTTTTAACTGCACATTGCAGAACATTTGCAAGGCACAGAAAACCCATCGCACAGAAGCCAACCTTGCAAAAGACCTGCAATTGCCAACTTACGGGGACAAGCTCTAATTTCAACGAATAAGGAAATAACTTTTAAGGAAGTATTTACCCATTAAGGGATAGGGCTTATCCATTTATTTACCTTACAAACTGGACACTGTTTAATAATTTCATTCTTTTTTATTGTTTGGGTATGGCCGCAATTTATACAGCTACAAATTGTTTCTTTTTTTAAAATTACATCTAAACCAATAATATTTTCATCAATAATTTCATTTTCAGGTAAAACACTTAAACCCGGTTTTATTTTTTTTGGTGGTTGAAACATTACTGAAATCTGTCCTGTTGTTTCAAAAAAAGCTTTATTTATCTGACCTAAATGCTCTACATCTTTTACCCTAAGCAGTCTGAATAAGTCTTCTTTTGAAAGATTATTTTTTACCATATTCTCAAGTTTCATCATTCCATTATCTATTACCAAATCTGGTTCACCTTCCATAAGCATTTCCATTTTTTTACTTGCATTTATTATTCTCTCTAAACCAATCTGAAACACCGTAATTACCGTAATGGAAACAATACCATAAGTTACCGGCACATCAGCATTCATCATTGGGTCGCCAACAGCAGAGCCAAAGCCAATAATAATCGCAAGTTCTAGCGTAGAGAGCTGGCCCATTCCTCTTTTTCCTAAAACCCTTGAAAGAAAAATGGTGTCCGCATACATTATAACAGTACGTTACATTATTTCTAACAAAAATAATATGGGTGCATCTCCTACACTAATTCTGTATAAATCAAAAGCATGAAAAGTTTCGTTCATTATATTAATTT
Organism: Segetibacter sp.; assembly: GCA_031424295.1. Taxonomy (GTDB): domain Bacteria; phylum Bacteroidota; class Bacteroidia; order Chitinophagales; family Chitinophagaceae; genus Segetibacter. Next base: position 26,938 of record JANPHE010000103.1, read on the forward strand.
TTAGAACGCGGAAATTAATCTTAACTAATATGAAAAAAACTGGTTGAGACAGCTAAAATAATCTTCTCAACCAGTTAAAAGTATGGTCACTGTTAAGCCGGATTATTTCTTTCTTCCTCTAAATCCCAAACCCGGTGTTTAGCTACGGCGGCTATAAAATCTTTTACAAAACCTGCACCTGATTCATGCAGTACAGCAGGGTCTTTTCCTATAGTATTTTTAACATTAGTCAAATCACTAAATGATTCCGTTTGCTTACCGAAACCTATTGCTTTACAATGCTTATAAGCTTCGTTTGCAAATAAAATGGCCGCTGGCTCTGCTTTCAGAATGTCTACTGATTTTTTACCTGATGCAACATAAATTGCATCAAAGCAAACACTGCTTGTACTTAGTAACGAATGTTTAGGTGTAAATACAGTTTTATCTTCAGCAATAACCGGAGCCATGTTGTTTGCAACCAAATGCACTACAGCACCTGCTGCTTTTAATTTTGCAGTTAAATTATTTACGGATGAAGCATCTACTCCATTGGCTATTAAAAAAGCAATTTGTCTTGTCTTAATGTTGTCCTTAATCGTATTAGCCATGCTCAACTTATCTGACTTTTTTAAAGTCATTTCAAATTCCTTGCTTTGATAATCATTTGGATTGGCATCCGCAGGAAAACTTTGGTTGATTGGACTTTGCGGTTTAATTGGTTTTATCCCTAAATTATCACCTACCTTTTTTGCTAGGTCATTGCTTATGAACAACAATAAGCCAACCATTCTTTCTCTGATGGCTACTGTTTGCACTTTCGATAATTCAAAAGTTATTGCATTAATAATATGTTTTTGTTCGGGCAAAGTCTGACTATTAAAAAATAATTTAGCCTGCGAATAATGGTCTATAAAACTTTTACTCCGGTTGCGTATTTTCTGTCCATCAACCCTTAGATTATGCGATGTAAAACCACCATCTTTCATGGCAGCTTGAAAAGGACAACCACCAGCGAGGGTATTAGGTTCGTAACTTACTTTCCCTTTACTAATCATTTGCCTCATCATGCCATCACGTTGATTATTGTGTACATCATTGATGGAACGGTTGATTGGTAACTCATGAAAATTGGGTGTACCAAGCCTGCTCAATTGTGTATCTGTATAAGAAAATAATCTGCCCTGCAATAACGGGTCGTTGCTAAAATCTATACCAGGCACTAAATGACCAGGATGAAATGCAACCTGCTCTGTTTCTGCAAAAAAATTATCGGGGTTTTTATTCAAGGTCATTTTACCAATTATTGTTACCGGCACCAATTCTTCGGGAACAAGTTTTGTAGGGTCAAGTAAATCAAATTCAAACTTATGTTCATCTTCTTCCGGTATGATTTGTAACCCTAATTCCCATTCAGGAAATGCACCGCTGTCAATCGCTTCATATAAATCCCTCCGGTGAAAATCTGAATCTTTTCCGGAAATCCGGGTAGCTTCATCCCAGCAAACAGAATGAATACCCAACACTGGTTTCCAATGAAATTTTACAAAATGAAATTTGCCTTCTTTATTAATTAATTTAAAAGTATGTACGCCAAATCCTTCCATCATTCGCAAGCTTCTTGGAATGGCACGGTCACTCATTACCCACATAATCATGTGAAGCGCTTCCGGCATTAGAGAAATAAAATCCCAAAAGGT
>JANPHE010000104.1:0-6349 GCA_031424295.1 Segetibacter sp.
AGACACACGATCACTAAGCTGAAAGGAAAGGAAAAGCTTTTCGATATGTTGTTTTTTGCCTTGCATAAAACCAAGACAACTTAAAGATGCAAAACGATTCTTTTTACTTATAAACAAATGTGAGTTGTGCAACAAGCACATTGGTATTGCTGCAAGTGGGGCTGGACGTTGAAACATCGGCTGTTTGCATCGCTGTACTTTAGTTCCGGCTTTACGGAATTCCGTTGGGCGTTTAGTTGTTAACTTGTTCTTTATTTTTTTAACTGGGCTTCAGTTCCGGGCTGGATTGCTATGGAAAAAACAAATAAATTTTTCAGTTTTTTTAGGCTGCTATTTTGCAGTTATTAACATAGGGTTCTTGTTTATTCACCACAGATACTACTCTTAGCAACAATTTGTTTCTGATTGCATTCAAGACCATCATACCATTTTTGCCTTCTGCTTTTTTACGATCAAAATATTGTTTGAACTCTGGGTAATATTTTATGGCCGTAAGCGCACATAGATGAAGCATTTTCTTTAGTTCTTTGTTGGCCATTTTGTGTACCTTATTTCTGCCTTTAATACTGGTGCCGCTACTGTGTTCAAAGGGTACTACACCGGCATAGCTGGCTAACTGTTTTCCGCTTGGTTTTGCTGCAAAGTTGTTGGTACAGCAGATGATGTAAACAGCTGTCAGATGACCAATGCCAGGTACTGATTTCATAAGTTCATAATTGTTGTAAATAGCCGGGTCTTCAGTAATTATTTTTTGGATCAGGTTCTCTACTTCAGCAATACTTTTCTTTATCCCTTCGATTGCCGCTTTGTGTGCCTTATCCAGCATGGCCAACAGTGACTTGTCATTGGTACAGCGAATCTCTTTGATATAGTTTTTGGTGCTGTGCAACTGTGTAGTATTTTGTGCAGTATTCGAGGGTTCTTTAACCTGAAAACCTGAGCATTTCAAACACCTTTGTAAGCCGTTATTGAAGAACCCCAAACAATGGCAGTTGTTGCCTTGTATGTACTGCATAAAATGATGAAACAAAGTTTTTGCTCAATTATGACTTTACAAAGCCATGTGTATATTTGTTGTACGCGGTGGTTTTTTCACAGACTGTCATTGGCTGCTACCATCCCTTACAGAACAATTAAAGCCTACAACAATACACAAAACAACTTCTGACGAATTACATTTGCTTCAAATAATAATTATATGCTTACAAACATAAATCCGAAGTTGCCAATGCGAAACAAAGCTGCGACGAAAGATTTTTACATCAACAAGTTAGGATTTCAAAACGTAGGAAGTTCTGACTACGACGGTTATTTGATGGTCCAAAAAGACAATGTAGAAATTCACTTTTTTGAATTCAAAGAAATCGATGCAAGGGAAAACTATGCAGGAGTTTATATACGAACAGACAACATCGATAATTTATATCAGTCATTGTTGGACAATAATGTGAGCATACATCCGAATGGACCTTTAGAGACCAAGCCGTGGGGGCAACGGGAATTTGCTTTGCTTGACCCTGATAATATTTATTGACTTTTGGACAAAGCGTATGAGGAATGTTTGACAATAGGCAGCAAACGGCAGCAGCCAATAACTAAGGTTTCTTTTTGCCCAATGACAAAGAAATGATCCACTGCGGCGAAGAACGAAACCGGTCACTAAGTGCTCTTATGGATTTGTAGGGTTGTTTAATCTGTTGATTAGGGCGAGTGGAGTGCCTGTATTCTATGCACAATTAGAGGGTTCTTTAACCTGAAAACTTGAGCATTTTGTAGACTTATTCAAGCTTGTTGTTGAAGAACTGCTAACTATGGCTGCTTGTGCCTTGTATGTACTGCATAAGTGCATGAAGCAAATCTCAGACTTCGTTTTTAAAATAAATACCAATGTGTATATTTGTTTGATGAGGGTTTTTTTTCACAGACTGCCGTTGGCTGAAAGCTGAAAAAACATCACTGTACTGAATTTTAATTTGACAACTGCAATGACAAGAAATTTAACTATAGCATCCAGACTTAGGGAAGTGCTACTCAACGGACATTGGATTGCTAACACAAATTATAAGGAACAAATCTTAAGTTTAAATTGGCAACATGCAATCCAAAAAATTGACCCTTTGAATACCATTGCTGCCTTGACCTATCATATAAATTATTACTTGGCTGGGCTATTAAATGCCTTTGAGAATGGGAAGCTTGAAATTAGGGACAAATACAGTTTTGATCTACCGCAAATTTCTTCGGAAGCAGATTGAAATAAATTAGTAGCAGAATTTTTAGACAATTCGGAAAAATTTTCAAATCAAGTTGAACAAATGAATGACAGCATTCTTGACCAACCATTTATTGAAAAAAAGTATGGAAGCTATTTACGAAATATTGAAGGTGTAATTGAACACAGTTATTATCATTTAGGGCAAATCTCATTAATAAAAAAAATGATAAATCAAAATCAAGAATAAGAATTTATAAACACATTATTCAATTTAGAAAAGAACAAAATAGAATGTAACATATGGACAAAGCGTAACCAGCTAGCTCCTAAAATTAAGTGGAGTAGACGAAAATCCCAAAAATAAAGCCCCGATACGCAGTGACTATTGGGGCTTTTTGTTCTACGCCAGTTTCACTTCAACACGTCCTTTGCCTTTATTGGGGCAGGAAGTTAGAGCAATCAGTAGCTTCTCATTTTTTGGTTTTGTTCAAATTCGAAGTTAATCGTTCAGCCTGCCCGAATGAATTCGTTCAAGCGGGCTTTTGTTTTATACATTTACAACCATTAGCTGCTGGGCTGAAAGTTAAGGAAGAAGGAACCCCGGATTTGGCGGGACTGGCTATGAAATAACACAACATCGCTAAGCCTTTTTCTTTGGCGGTAACCCAAATTCTCAAAACATAATCGATCTTAACGCACTCATACCCTATACGATCCCTATTTTATCAAAAAAATAAACCAAAAAAATAGAACTAATAGCCAATCCTATATCTTAGTGCAAATTAATAAAGAACTTAATGGACACTATTGTTGAAAATAATTATAGAAGGCTAAAACTATCTTTGTTTTTTTTACCCCTGCTCCTATCTATTTTAATAGTTGCATTTCTACATCAACACGATGCTTTGCGTGTTGATTCTTTAATTCAAATTCAGAAAGAATGGTTCTATTATTTAAACGGCAACTTGTCAAAATTTCCAGGCCTACAATACAATTTTACACAGTTAGGAGATGCGTTCATTTTTTTATCATTGTTGACCATTTTTATAGTGTATGCTCCTAAATTATGGGAGGCATTAATTAGTGCCTCCATCATTTCAGCCTTATTTTCAAGTGTTTTAAAAGAGATTTTTTCTGTACCAAGACCTGCGGGCATTTTAAACCAGGAAACGTTTGTTATTATCGGCAGAGTCCTCCCTGGCCTAACTAGTAGCTTGCCTTCTGGTCATGCCATTACTATTTTTACCGTTCTTACTGTTTTAATGTTTGGATTTATGCCCCAAAAGAAGAGAAGCAAAATTTTATGGTTTGTATCCTTCATTTTTGTAGGGTTGATGTTGGCATTTACCAGAGTAGCCATTGGCGCACATTTTCCGATTGATGTGATTGTAGGAAGCATTGTTGGCTACATTTCTGGCCTTGCAGGTATTTTTCTAAACCGAAAAATCAATATTTGGAAATGGATAAGCAACAAAAAATATTATCCTGTATTTATTGGATTGTTTGTTATTGCTTTGGTAGTAATTGTGGTCAAAATAATGAATGAAAATTTATTCATTTTTTACTTGGTGTTGATTAATTTGATTTGTTCTCTGTTTATAATTATTAAGTCTTATGCTAAAAGATAAAATTGCATTAACTCGTGCTGTTCTCCTCATTAGTTTACTCAACTTTTTATTTTTCCATTATCCGTTCTTCAGTTATGTTTTTCATAATCTGAATTATAAAAGCTTCAATGGCATTTTACTGGTTGTTACTTTAATTATTTTGATGGTAGTAGCAAATGCATTTTTTTATTACCTACTATTTTCTATCTCGGTGCGATTGGGAAAGTTCTTGGCTATTTTGTTTTTTACTGTCAATGCCCTTGCTGTCTATTTTGTAAATACTTATGGGGTTATCATTGACGAAAGCATGGTTGGTAATGTGCTAAATACCAAGTATGAAGAATCGGTTAGTTTTTTGTCGCTAAAATTATTTATCTACATTATAGTATTGGGAATTCTACCCGGCATCTTAATTATTAAGGCCAAAATAGTTAAAGATAAACTGAAGAAGTTTTTGATAACCACTTCGCTAACCTTGTTGTTTATTGTTGTTCTAGCATTTATAAATGCAAGTAATTGGCTTTGGATTGATAACAATTCAAAACAATTGGGTGGCTTAGCAATGCCTTGGTGCTATTCAGTAAACATCTCTCTATTTTATGCGCATAAAAATGAAGCCGATAAAAAGGAGATTTTATTGCCCAATGCAACCATAAAAGACACTAAAAAATCTGTTGTCGTGTTGGTGATTGGAGAATCTGCCCGCAAGCAAAACTTTTCTTTGTATGGCTACGCCAGAAATACCAACCCGCTACTGTCTGCAACACCCAACTTATCTCACTTTGATGCTAACAGTTGCGAAACCTATACCACAGGCGGCATAAAGTGTATATTAGAACATAAAAATACCAGCGAGTTGTATGAAATTTTACCTAATTATTTGTATAGAAATAATGTAGAGGTTGTATGGAGAAGTACCAATTGGGGAGAACCGCCCATACACATAAAAGACTATCAAAACAAAGAGGCATTAATGGCAAAATGCAAAGGCGAAGGTTGTGCGTATGATGAAGTTCTTTTGAATGGATTAAAAGAACAAATACAAGCAAGTAAGAAAGACAAAATATTAATCATACTGCACACAAGTACCAGCCACGGGCCTAGTTATAGTAAGAAGTACCCGCCAAATTTTGAGACTTTTAAACCTGTTTGTAATAGTGTTGAATTAGGGAATTGCTCTCACCAAGAACTCATCAATGCGTATGACAATACGATCATTTATACTGATTATATTTTGCATAATGTGATTGAAAATTTACAAGCATTAAAAGAATTTAACAGTACCATGATTTTTGTTTCGGACCATGGCGAATCTTTAGGAGAAAAAAACCTGTATATGCACGGTGTACCCATTAGTTTTGCTCCCAAAGAGCAATACGAAATTCCATTTATAGTTTGGGTGTCAAATAGTTCTATTCAATTAAAACCCAACAAGACATTGTCTCAAAATCATGTCTTTCATAGTGTATTAAAATTCTTATCCATTGAGAGCCCCGTTTACAATGAAGAAATGAATATTTTTAAGTAATTGGTTCTTCCTAGTGGGGGTCTTCTTTGCATAGCCCTATATGTTTCATCTAACCAAAAGATAAAAATTGATAATCAACAGTTTAAAAATTTGGTTAGCTTTTGATTTTTATGAAAAATTTTTATGTTGGTGTTCGGGCTCGACGAAATTCCTCTTGGGCTTTTATTTGTTAACTTGTACTTTTATTTCTTTACTGGGCTTTAGTTCCTGACTGACCAATCAAGAATGCCTTGCCTGCACTACTTGTAACGCCAAAGAAGGAAAGCACTGTTCGTTAGATGATACTTTAAACAAACCGTAATTTTCTAACAACTCAATTTAGACAACAAATGAATAAACTACTTACATCAATTTCAATGATATTTTTTTTAGGATTTAATTCGTTAAGTCAGAATAAAATTTCGATAGAACCTAAGCCTTTAAATATTTACATAGAACAAGGTGACAATAAACAGTTCCTTAATTTTGATTTTTTAATTAAGAATAATTCAACTGATACCCTAAAATTATCGAAAGTTTCTGTTTCTATCTATGACAAAAAAAACCATTTAATTCATTCTCGTTTTCTTGATAACAATGGTACAGCACCGAGTATTCAGACAATCCCCAATAGGGAGTTTATGGGTTTAGAAACCAAGCTTATTTTTAACCCTTTTACGGAATTTAATCTTGCAATACCTCTCACAAAAATGGAGTTTGAATGGATATTCTCAAACAATAAAGAAGAAGAATTTATTGTAAAGACAGAAATTTCTGCGAAAAAATATGAACAAAAAGAAAAGTATGCCTTTCCATTAAGTGGCAAAATATTGGTTTATGACGGACACGACTTTTATGCTCATCATAGAAGATTTGATTACGAATTTGCACCAATTAAACAACTTGGAATAAGTGCTAATTTTATGCGTTATGCATACGACTTTGTTATGCTTGATAATGCATATAATCAATTTAATGGAAGTTCAGATAACGCTGAAAATTATTTTGGATATGGAAAAA
>JANPHE010000105.1:0-5995 GCA_031424295.1 Segetibacter sp.
GCTCCTTTCAATAAAAAAAAGAATAGCAAGTAAGCCATATAACGATAGCATAATAGTAAACATTATTGGTCCAATACTTCTCATTAATAAATCTACCGGACGGTGCATTTCAATAAATGTTGTTCCTGAAATTTTGTAACCAATGGGAAAAAAAATAAAATCGAAAACACCAAACGCACCCATTAATGAGGGCAAGGTTAGTATAAAAAGCATTGCATTTTTTAAGACATTAAAAAATGGGTGTAGCGGTTTTATACCAGTATTCTTTTTTGCAGGTACAAAGTAGGTTATTAGAAAAAAACCAAACCTACAATACCCGATAGACCATAAAAACCTATGTATTTTATCCAATCATCTTTTAAGCTAATCCAATTAGCAGGTAATTTATCGGGTGCCCAAATGGCCATTTGGGCAGCAATCGGGTAAGCATATTGTAATACAATAAATACCCCAACACCATTTGCCAACAATGAAAGAACAGCAAACAATCCTTTTATTTTCTGTTTGTCTTTAAAAAATAAAACTATTTGAACGATAAGAAAAACGGCCGGAATCAGGTCTAAAATAATAAGCCCTTTTAAGTGTACATAATGTTCTGTAATATTAAACCAATCTAAAAATGATGCAATAGATGTTGATCCTTTAAATACATCCTGGCCATTATATCCATTGGATGCAGATATCCCTACAAGAATAGTAGTAATGAAAAGAAATGCTATTTTAAACATCATATTTTATTTCAAAAATTGAAAGCTTCCTGAACGCTTGCCACTAACACCCAGCTCGGCATTATTAAACGCAATGTAGCAAAAAATAGTAGTAGTAAAAATCACCCTTTCTATCCTTGCAGGTGTTCCTCATTTGCAAGATTTGCCCATTATGTAGAATGTTGTTGAAGCACCAACAGTGCAAATTTGTTTCAAAGATTAAAGACAAGGACTTGTTTTAGGCCCTGAAAGATGTTGAGCCAAATGAAGTTAAAAAAGGACTTGTACATGTTGCGGTGTACGGTTACGTCTGATGTGCGGAAATTGTCTCCTACCCTGTTATTGTCCTTTACTATCAGGTTGGCCACAATGCTCACAATGCCTTTCTTTTTATATTGGTTGTCTTTCATTTTCAGGAGAGAGAGTTTCATATCCTCGTATGGAAGCGCAAGTGTGCTGTGCGATGTGGCAGAGTCGGCAGTCATGGTAAAAGACAGTGGGCCAATCATACCTTTTTCAATCTTTGCCATGCTCATAGGCTCTATTAGTTGATTAAGCAGCGTTGCATTGCCACCTTTACTCGTGTTGACGGTAACCGAAAATTTTCCAGCCTTCCACTGATCCATGTAAAAAATAAATTGGCCCGTGGCCGGAATTTGATTTAAAAACCTGGTAGTGAACCGGGCAACTATTTTGTCTCCGGGCTTGTGCGGCAGGTTGGAGATATTGGTAATGTCAAGCGTACTATTGTACAGGGCCACTATGCCATTTCGCTGCGATATTATCTCCCGCTCCTTATACTCTATGTATGTGCTGCCCAATACCATCCGGTCTATCTTGACAGGTATATTCAGCTTTTGCAAAAGCTGCTGTGGAAATGTTTCATGGCTTGCTTCTTTTTTTACACTGTCTATTGGATAGGTAAGGTCGTGGTACACCTTGATGGTGTTGCTCCCGGTGGTGGCCATTTCTGCAAAAAACTTTCCTTCAGTCAATTTTTGTATGTCCAGGTTTTTGAAGACAAAATTGTTGAAAGCAATGTCATACCTGTCCTTTTGAACGCCGGCTTTTTTGGCAAATGCTGCCTCCCCATATTGAGGAATGATTTTGAAGGATTTTATTGTCAGTGTCCGTGAAAGGGTGTTGATCTTTATACCACCGGCCTGGTAAACATACAACCCATCTCCACTTGCTAAACGAATGTCTTCATTGCTATATTCTGCTTCCTTTGCGTTTTTCAATAGCCCGGACTGCATTGTTGCATTGCTGTCTATATAAATGTGCTGTAAGAAAAAAGCATTGCCTTTCACAATCAATGGCTTTTTATCATCCATTTTTGGCTGCTGAATGACCGTGATGGATTTGGCAACTAAGTGATTCATGCTGAATTGCTTGATCCAACCTGACAAAAGTTTTGGATGGGCATTTGTATGATTCGTTTTGCCTTTATCGGCCGGAGACATTTCAATTTCACCGTTGGAAATAATTGCACTATCTATGCTCAACAATGAATTTTCTACAGGGCCTGTCCAATTAATGCCACTGATTGTGATGCCTGTAGCAAAACTTTTGAATGAACCCCCATTTTTAAAAGCATCATAATCTATTCTACCCAATGACAACAATTGCGAACCGGTGCTGAAAGACAAGTCAGTTATTACCCCACTTTTGCTCTGTGAACCAAGATGTACTTTGTGGGTTTGCAAGTCTATTTTTCTGCAAAACAAAGTACGTGTAGTATCCCTGTTTGACACACTGTCTATAGCTACATCCTGTAGGCCTATGGTGGTGTTGTAAGTCTCAAATTTAATCGCTTTGGTATAAAAATCTATTGTAGTCACCGATGCATTGATGATGGAAACGCTGTCTGCTTTTATCTTTTTAAAGTTACCCAATATTTGCCGATACAGTTGTTCCTGTTGGCTTCTAAAATTTTTAAGTTTGCTTTGAGCAGCAAAAACATAAATGATCACTTGCGGGTTTGTGATCAATATTTGCCCGCATTCCATTTGGTTGTTGATCAATGCCTTGGCAGTTTTAAAATTGTTAACCTCCAGCGTTGGGATGTTGATGTCCAACAATAATTTCACTGCGTTGGTATCGCCACTGTTGATCATATTTAGTTGCCTTACAGTATCCCCTTTCAGTCGAAGGTTTTTAATAAAAACATTGCCTGCTATTTCATTTATAGCAATGGATTCATAACTTATTTTGTAAAGTTGGTTTGATTTATTTTCCACAAGTACAGGCAACCCTTTACTTAAAAAAGCTCCCTTTTTTATTTTATAAAAAACAACGCCCCCTATCACGATAATGGCTAGTATTAAATAGATGTATTTGCTTCTTTTAATTGCTGTAAGTTTTTCCATTGGTTATTCAAATGCAAAATTTACGCCGCTGTTCGTTTGGTTATCTCAACCCCGCTACCTCCTTAACAATTTGGCCCTTTGTCGTTTTCTTCGTTCTTTACAGTATACTTGGTGTAGAAGTTTTCAGCAGTAGTAATTGTCTTGCCAAACAATTCCATATTTCGGCGGCTGCAAGCTTGTAAAGTTTCAAAGTCACCAGAAGTGTCTTCATTGCCGATGTTGAAGGATAAATTGCGCGATTTTTGCATCCTTGTAGGTTTTTCTCATGTATAAAATTTGACCATTTTTGGCTGTTGAGAAGAACCAACATCGGCGTAAAACTTCGTTTACCGATAAGAGGCATGCTTTGCATTTTGTATTTAAGTGGGTTTCGCAAGACTTACACAAGCAACAATAACATTTACGCTAGCAGGTCTGATACCATCTTCTATTCTGCATGGAAACGAGCTGTACATTTTATTTATTCGTGACATATCCAACATTTCCGGTTATTGTTACATCTTTACTCACTTCATTTTACAAACCAGCCCTATCTTGCACCAAAAAAACATTTAATGCGCAAAATTTGCTTATCTATATCAGCTTTTATTTCTTTCTTTTTTTATTTCAATTCGGCTTACAGCCAAACGCTTACCAACAAAGGCAAAGACTTTTGGGCGGGATTTTACAGAACTAGTTCACTAGGTGGGGCCGGATCTGTCATGAAAATTTATATGGTTGGTGGCAATGTAGGAGACTCTGTTCAGATTGCCATCAATGAAGGAAGCCCTAATGCGTGGATCACAAAGTATTTCGTTCCTGCCAATACGGTCGTTTCAAGCGATATGATGCCCGATTCCATTATGACCGGAGATGGGCTTTATGCTAAAAGCGCTATCCACATTACCAGCTCATTGACCGATATTGGGGCATTTGTACACATTTACCAAGCGCAAAATTCAGGTTCGTGCCTGCTGATGCCTACCAATGCCTGGGGCTACGAAAACTATGTGCTTTCAAGCAGGCAAAACTTTTCGGTTAACCAACATTCTGTATTTCATATAATAGCTAATAATGACAGCACTTGGGTAGAGGTAAATCCTTCCAAACCTACCGTTGGGGGATGGACTACCAATGGTGGCACCCAACTTAACCGTAGCTACCTTATCAAACTAAACAAAGGCGATGCTTATCAAGTGCTGGGAGGGATTATATCAGGTTCGGAAGGTTTTGACCTTACCGGCAGTAGTGTGCAGTCGATACCCAATGCACAGGGAGTACGGCACCCGATCACCGTATTTTGCGGAAGCAGCCGTACCAATCTCGGATGCGGAACCGTGGCAGGCTCTACTGGCGATATCATTTTTCAGCAAGCAATACCTTACAAATCATGGGGACTGCGATATGCCACGACACCTTACAACAACTTTGCGGGTCCAAATTCGTCCTCTAACCAGACCACTATTTACAGGATCATGGTCAATGATGCTTCTACGGTTGTTTTTAAAAACGGTGTTCCTTTTGATGCATCTTCATTGGTTAATGGCAGGTACTACCAATATGAAAGTAACACGGCTGATTATATTGAAGCAGACAAACCTGTACTGTTGGGTGAATACATGGCTTCTACCGGAAGCTGCACCAACACCGGCCCCGACGGGGACCCCGAAATGATCTATATCAGTTCACTAGAAAAAGGCATAAAAAAAGCTTCTTTCTTTAGAACCGGCAACTCATCAATTAATAGTAATTATGTTACTCTAATCATACCTACCAACGGGTTGAGCAGTTTAAAAATAGACGGCACTTTGCTAGCCAATATTACTGCCGGCAAGTATAGTTATGCCCACCCTAAACTTCCGGGCTACTCTGTGGTAGTGCGCAAATGGGCTGCCACTGAGGCGCAGTGCGACTTGGAAAGTGATTCTGCTTTTACCGGCATTACCTATGGGCTTGGGTATGTAGAAAGCTATGGATACAACATTGGAAGCTATCTCGACTCAAATACTTTGTTGCCACTAAAATTGCTTGCTTTTTCTGCAAAAAGAAATGGGACAACCAATTTGCTGCTATGGCAAACTTCTCAAGAAATAAACACAGATCATTTTGACATAGAAAGAAGCCCTTCGGGAAAGGATTTCAGCAAGATAGGGCGGGTAAAAACAGGAACCGGCGTTTATACATTTACCGACCAAACCTCTTTGCCCTTGTTAAATTATTATCGCCTTAAAATGGTAGATAAAGATGGAAGATCTGCCTACTCCAAAATAGTAAGTTTACAAACAAATGGTATTGCCAGGGCTTCTATTTTTCCAAATCCTGTTAGCTCATCTGCTACTTTGCAAGTTTGGGGCGACCATGCAGAAACCGTGATGATAAAAATGGTAAATGCAAATGGAAAAGTTTTATCGACAAAAACCAGTAAACTATTTGCCGGCAATAATCAAATCTTACTGGATATGCAGTCATTTTCAACTGGCGTGTACATGGTTTTCATTACTGGCCAAAGAATTTCTGAACAATATAAACTTAGCAAGCAATAGTGCAACGTTTGTCTAGTAGATAGTTGTTGGCAGAAGAGTTTTCCCGATGAGCGGGACAAGTGTTTTGCCCCTGTAGATATTCCTCACCTGCAAGATTTGCCCATTATGCAGGCTGTTGGTGAAGAACCAGCAGCGACGTAAACACTTTGGAAGAACGGGATATTGATTGTCGCCAAAAAGGTGGCGGGTTGCCATGGTGTTTTTGTATCCAATGTAAAGAACTTTACATTTTTCCTGGAATCGCTTCGTTTACCGGGCGGAACTTGTCCCGACTTTTTTCCTATCGTGTGGACACATTTCTCATTATTTCATAACCTTCATAAGCTGCTTTAAAATATTTCAAGCCTATCCACAGAGTTGTAATACCTGGATGTCGTTTGCTTTCATATCCTTTCCA
>JANPHE010000106.1:0-1780 GCA_031424295.1 Segetibacter sp.
AGTGTACATATTTCGGATCTCTTCGTTTTCATAAATCTTATGTTCCATTGCTTTTTCCACATTCAAAATCTTACCTCTAAGTGGTAATATTGCCTGAAAACTACGCTCTCTGCCTTGCTTGGCTGTACCACCGGCCGAGTCTCCCTCTACAAGGTACAATTCTGTTTTTGATGGATCTCTTTCGCTACAATCAGCCAACTTGCCTGGTAATCCACCTCCACTTAGTACAGTTTTACGCTGTACCATATCTCTTGCCTTCTTAGCCGCAACTCTAGCTTGTGCTGCTAATACTATTTTTGAAATTACATTTTTGGCTTCTCTTGGATTTTCTTCGAGGTATGCTTCCAATGCACGTGCTACAGTTGTTTGAACTATGCCACTTACTTCATTATTACCCAGCTTAGTTTTGGTTTGCCCTTCAAACTGTGGTTCAGGTACTTTTACAGAAATAATGGCACTCAGTCCCTCTCTAAAATCATCACCTTCTACTACTACTTTTGCTCTCTCAAACAAGCCATTCTTATCGCCATAAGTTTTAAAAACCCTGGTCAATGCCTGCCTGAAGCCTGTAACGTGGGTACCGCCTTCTATGGTATTGATATTATTTACATAAGAAAATATATGCTCTTTAAAATCATTGTTATAACTCATAGCAACCTCAACAGCTACATTGCTTTCAACATCGTGCCCTTCTACGAAAAGCGTATTGGCTATGATAGGTGTACGACGACTATTTTTGTCGAGCATTTCCACAAACTCTACTATTCCACCTTCGCTATAAAAATTTTTGAAGTAAGGTTTACCTTCTTCCCCAATTTCTCTTAAATCGGTGAGATTGATATTTATCTTTCTATTGAGGTAGGACAACTCTCTCAAACGACCTTCCAGAATTTCTCTGTTGTATTCAGAAACAATGAAAATGGTATAATCCGGCCAAAAATGAACTTCTGTACCTGTCAGGTCCGATTCTCCAATTTCTCTTACAGGGTATTGTGGTGCACCACATCTATATTCCTGCTCATATATTTTACCATCACGCTTTACCGTAACATGCAATTTTGAACTCAAGGCATTCACACAACTGACACCTACCCCATGCAGACCACCACTAACTTTATAGGTATTCTTATCAAATTTACCACCCGCATGAAGTACGGTCATTACCACTTCTAATGCGCTTCTGTTCTCTTTTGTATGAATCGCGGTAGGAATTCCTCGCCCATCATCGCTAACGCTGATGGAATTGTCTTCATGAATAATAACATTGACATTTGAGCAATAACCTGCAAGGGCTTCATCTATGCTATTATCAACTACTTCATATACAAGGTGATGCAATCCTTTTACACCTACATCGCCAATATACATAGCTGGTCTTTTTCTTACCGCTTCAAGACCTTCCAAAACTTGAATACTATCTGCACCATAATTGGCAGCATTATCAAATGCTTCTTCTAAAATTTCTGGTTCCATATCTGGGTAACATTCCTTCTTTTTAAGTATTTATTGAAGGAGGGCGAAAGTACTAAAAATAAAGGGGTTTTCAGCACTCAAATTGAGGTTTTACACATTCTTTGGCTAGGGTGTGGAAAGCTTGATTTTTAAAGGCAAATTCCAACCTGCATTTCTTTTTAAAATGAATAATTAGGGCTTGCTCAATAACTCAGCCAAGCACATATTAAGTTTTCTCGTACTTTTTTGAGTATGCTCATTGAGTTATGTTTGTTCAAAGCTTGATATAGTAGGCACAAAAGTGCTTGCCTCGTCATTGCGACGAGGT
>JANPHE010000107.1:0-25644 GCA_031424295.1 Segetibacter sp.
AAAACTTCCAATGATTTTTTAATGATGGCTACGCACTCAAGTATTTGTTCACTGGTTATGACCAATGGTGGTGCAAACCTTATTTTGTCGCCATGTGTCGGTTTTGCCAATAGTCCATTGCTCATTAGTTCAAGGCAAAAAGTCCATGCAGCATTTGGGTCAGGGTGATTAATTACAATGGCGTTTAACAATCCTTTGCCACGAATGGTAGAGATTAGCGGGGATTCAATGCCAGCTAATTCTTTTCTTAGCAATTTGCCCATTTCCTCAGCATTCTCAGCCATTTTTTCGTCTTTTAAAACCTCCAATGCAGCCATTGCAACTTTGCATGCCAATGGATTTCCTCCATAGGTTGAACCATGTTCTCCCGGCTTTAGGTTTAGCATGATATCATCATCTGCCAAAACAGCTGAAACGGGCAATACTCCACCACTTAATGCTTTACCCAAAATAAGGATATCCGGTCTTACATTTTCGTGGTCACAAGCAAGCATTTTACCTGTGCGGCAAAGTCCGGTTTGTATTTCATCTGCTATAAACAATACATTGTATTCCGTACACAAGTCTCTTACCCCTTTCAGATAACCTTCATCGGGCAATACTACCCCCGCTTCGCCTTGTATAGGCTCAACCATAAACGCTGCTACATTGGTATCTTGAAATGCTTTTTCCAATGCTACCAGGTCGTTATAGGGAACCACTTCAAATCCTGGCATAAAAGGACCGAAATTATGATAGCTGCTTGGGTCTGTAGAAGATGAAATAGCGGCAAGTGTTCGTCCCCAGAAATTATCCTGAGCAAAAACAATCTTCGCTTGGTTATCGGGAATATTCTTTTTCACGTAGCCCCAACGCCTCGCCAGTTTAATAGCTGTTTCACCACCTTCTACGCCGGTATTCATAGGTAGCACCTTGTCATATCTAAAATATTCGGTGATATACTTTGCATATTCACCTAAAATATTATTATAAAAAGCCCGGCTGGTAAGTGTCAGTTTCTGCGCCTGGTCTACAAGTGAAGCAATGATTTTTGGGTGACAATGTCCTTGATTGATAGCTGAATAGCCACTCAGAAAGTCGAAATATTTTTTACCATCCACATCCCTGAGAAATACACCTTCGCCACTTTCCAATACTACGGGTAGAGGATGGTAGTTGTGTGCACCGTATTTATCTTCCAGATCAAGAAATTTTGCAGTGTTTACACTGCTAATGTTTGAAGTCATAAACTAAGTTTAATAATGAATAGAAAAAGTTCCAGGAGAAATCAAGGAAGACAGGGGTGGTCCAAAAAATCTAAATTAAAGTCTAAAAAGGAGATTGTTTTCATATGAATTGCAAAAATAGCCATTAATCCTGAAGTTTTGGGATTAAGGAATCTATTAAATTTGTGCTTAAGAAAGCCATTAATTTTGGATGTTTTATTGATTTGCTAAAAAAACAATAATTTGTTTTGGTATTTCGATAGATTTTACGACCTTTGCCGTCCGAAAAAAAAACAATCATGGCAAGAGTATGTCAGGTAACAGGTAAGAGGCCAATTAGCGGTAATAAAGTTTCTCACTCTAATATAAAGACGAAGCGTAGATTTTTACCAAATCTTCACACAAAGCGTTTTTATTTTGTAGAAGAAGACCGCTGGATTACTATGAAAGTTTCTTCAGAAGCTCTTCGTACTATTAATAAAAATGGACTAGCAAACGTAGTGAAAGAAATGAGAGCTGCGGGAAACAAAATCTAATCGATCGAATTTTAAAATTGTTATACAATGGCAAAGAAAGGTAACAGGGTTCAGGTGATCATGGAGTGTACCGAACACAAAAACAGTGGTTTACCAGGAACAAGTAGGTATATAACCGAAAAAAACAAAAAGAACACCCCTGAGCGTCTTGAGTTAAAAAAACTCAATCCAATCATGAAAAAAGTAACTGTACACAAAGAAATTAAATAAAATAAGTACCCGATAATAATTATTCGGCAACTTAATAAACTGAGCAATCATGGCAAAAGCAGCAAAAACGGCGATCAAAACCAAAGACCAGAAAGCGGCCGCAGAAGCTAAAAACTGGAGTAAAGTAATTAAAGCTGTACGCAGTCCAAAAACTGGCGCATACACTTTTAAAGAAGCAATCATTCACAAAGACAAAGTAAAAGATTTTCTTAGCAGTAAGTAAGACTTTCTATGTTATCATATTTGAAGCTGCCCAAATTGGG
This sequence comes from Segetibacter sp., assembly GCA_031424295.1. Lineage (GTDB taxonomy): Bacteria > Bacteroidota > Bacteroidia > Chitinophagales > Chitinophagaceae > Segetibacter. The sequence goes on from JANPHE010000107.1 coordinate 2,215, forward strand.
TGGCTTTTTTTATTGGGGTTATCTAGCACTAATTATTACCAAAGTGATTATTAGTCAAATGCCGGTTTTCTAATGTGAAGGGCGGCTATAGATAGAATTACTAACCTTCTAATGCTAGGGCAATTATAGGTAAATATGAAAATCTCTAAAAGATTGCCTATTTACATTTTCCGATCTATAGCAGCAGCTTTTTTATAGCTTCTTTAGAATTGTATCTGTTGATATTTATGTTGAATGAAATGCTTTTCATAAACCTGTTTTCAGATATGGTAGATTTGTAATAGTCACGGTAAACTTTACTATACAATAGCGGCACATAGATATTTAATGTGGATGAAAAAAGGGAAACCTGAAGACCCGCATCATATACAAATTTGCCACCACCTGCATCTTCCTGCCAGGCTTCGGCATAGGTTCCCAAATCTACAAAAATCTTCAGCGGTATATGTAGCACACTTAGCGGATTGAGGCGTTGTGGAATGTCTGAACTAAAGTTAAATGCCATGAGCCAATCATCCGTTTTGCCTACTTTATTGCCTAGTAATTCTGTATTTACCTTAAAGTAACCATCTCTTTCCATAATCTGTTGGCTTTGCCAGCCTTCAAATTCATTTCGTCCGATGAAATAGTCACTGTATGTATAGTCTTCATAGCCTTTTGGCGCACTCAAATTGAGTAAGTACCTGTCGTTGTTGTATTGAGTAATGAACGTTTTAGGTTTCAAGTAGAAAAATTTTCCAGCAAAAAATCTTGCACTCAGCCCTGATTTTCCATCTGCATAATTAAAAAATGTTTTGCCGGTAATTCCTGTTCTCAAAAATTCTTTTCCCTGGTCAATGGTTACATCCAAACTGTAAGGAAATAGTTTTTTGTTATCACATACGCCCAAAGAAAGTCTGTTGATGGTCGATTTTAAATTGACCACATTTACTATATCAAATGTGTCTGTAGGGGTTGTTATTGTATTAAAATCCAACGTTCCTTCGTTGAGAAAGAATGTTTTCCATTGCAAAGAAACTTGGCGAGATGATGTTGGGTCCTCGTCTAAGAAAGTAATTTTTATGGATGGCACTATTCTTTTTATACCTAGTATTAGTCTAGTGTTATCATCTACAACAAAATCATTTTGAGAAAAAGAAGCATAACTAAGTGAAGTGCTTATTTGGTATTTTTTCTTGTAGACATTAAAAGATGCATGACCAAATGGATGCAATGTTTTTGCTCGGCCTGAATACAATCCTCCTGCTATGAACTGAAATTTATTGAAGGGTAATTTGTAATTGTGTATGAAACCACCCAACATCATTTTGTCGTACCGGTTATATCCTACAACCGGAGCTATGTTGATATAATTTGTTTGATCCGTATTATGTAGGTTGAAAAGAAAAGAAGGTTTCAGTACTTTTTTCTTATCTATTGTCAGCGGTCCGGTTTTGTGCAACAATTCAAATTGATCTTTCAGATTTTGACCACAACTGTTCTCCATTGATAATTTAAAATCTTGGGGAGAAGGGTGTTTGAATTTCCATGTTGAATAGTATGCTTGCATTGCTTTATTGAATTGGTCATCGCCCATTTTTACTTGCAAATTTTTCATCCAATTACTGGCTTTTTTATAAGCTATCAATCCGTAGTTGTCTTCTGAAAATTCTGAAGAAGAAGTTTCGATGGGCTGATCTATGGACATTTTGGTTACGGTAGAAAGCAGCATTTGATAGGTATCATCTGGAAGTTTTTTGGAGAACGGGGTTTTGTTTTTCGTGCTATCTGATCCATACTTTTCTATTTTATACTTGTCTGTGTAAAACGTATTCATCCCTTCATCCATCCATGGATGCGTTCTTTCGTTGGTGGCCAATGCACCATAAAACCAGTTGTGCCCCAGTTCGTGTGTTATTGTAGCATCTAAGTCTTGCCCTTCATCTGCGGTAGTGATGAGTGTAATTGTCGGATACTCCATTCCACCTGCAGCTTCGTTTAATGGACCTAATACAATACTGGCTGTGCTATAAGGATAATCGCCTAGCCAATTACTGTATTTTTTTATTCCGTCTTTTCCATATGCAATACTTTTGTTCCAGGCCTTATTCCCTTTTTTATAGAAGGAAAAAAGGTCCACTACTTTTTTTGATGCCAATAATACTGTATCATATTTTACAATAAAATCTTTGCTTGCAAACCATGCAAAATCATGAATGTTGTCTTGCTTATAGTGCCAGATTTTTGATGGGCCTGCAGCAACGTGTTTGCCGTTCTGTTTCAGTTCACGTATGGTAGTAGAATCTTGCAATATACCTGTGGCCGCAACTATATAACTAGATGGAAGCGTGATTTGTACATCATAAGTTCCAAATTCGCTGTAGTATTCACCTTGGTCAAGATATGGCATGGGATGCCAACCTTTACTGTCATATACCGCCGGTTTAGGAAACCATTGCGTTATTTGGTAATCATTTCCAACATGTCCGCTCCTGGAAAAGTTGTAAGGTAGTTTTACCTTAAATGGTGTGGTAATGATTGTCCGTTTTCCTGGTGGCAATGGTTTTGGAAGGATAATGGTAATAATATCAATATTGGAAGAATCTGGTTGAATTTTAGCACCAATACCATCGGCTTTGAAATCGAGTTGATTGATATACCCTTTATCAAGAGGTTTGGAAAAATAAAATTCAGTCCGATTGAGTTTTAGCAATTGTTCGCTTAATGCTGTCTTGTCATTTTTATAAGCATTTGGCCATAAATGAAACCAAATATACTTTAGTGTGTCAGTAGAATTGTTGATGTATTCAATGGTTTCAAAAGCGTCAAGTGAATGTTCCTTATCGTTCAGCGAAACTGAAATATTGAAATTAACTTCTTGTTGCCAATACTGTTGTGCATGCAAGGATATGGTGAAGAATGAAACAACCAAAAGCAACAATTTATTCACTTTGTTTGGGGTTTAGATGTAGTTTAAATTCTTTGATTTCAAAAGAAAGTTACCAAAATAAATAACCTATTTTCCTTTTCCTGAAAAAATGATTTGTAATGTATGGATCATAATTTTAAAATCAAGCAATAAGGAAATATTTTCTATATACACCAAGTCGTATTTCATTCTATTAACCATTTCATCCACTGTGGATGCATAACCAAATTGTACCATTCCCCATGAAGTGAGGCCTGGTTTTACCTTGAGTAAGTACTTATAGTAAGAATTGACAGCTACGATTTGGTCAATAAAAAATTGGCGTTCAGGTCTTGGCCCTACCAAACTCATTTCCCCAATAAAAATATTGTACAGTTGCGGAAGTTCGTCCAATCGCCATTTTCTCATAAATCCGCCCCATGGTGTAATCCTGTTATCATTATCAGTAGACAATGCTGGTCCATTTTCTTCTGCATTGGCGTACATGCTTCGGAATTTATAAATGGTAAATGGTTTTCCTTTATATCCTATTCGTTCTTGAACATAAAGTATAGATCCATCTGAAGTAAGTTTTGTGCGTAAGGCTATTATTAGTAGTAATGGACTTAGGGTAATGATTGAAGCAAGGGATGCGATGATATCTATCAATCTTTTTACATTTTGTTGCCATGCAGGTAAAAGCGATAGGTTGATATCAATAAGTAGCGGGCCTAAAACATTGCTGGTTTTTACAGAACCTGAGAGAATATCCAAAGTATTAGGATGTAGCTTGATGTCAACATCCATTTCACTTAATCTACTCAGTAGTGATTCTGTCAAATGGCTTTCTTCCGGTTCAAGTGAGATGATCACCTGCCTGATTTCATTATTTTTTATTGCAGTTTCTAATTCAGTTATCTGGCCAAGCAATGGTAACATTTTGCTCAAACCATTGTTTTGTGAGACCCCTGTTTTTAGAAACCCGTTAAAGTGATAGCCAAGGCTTCGAAAGTTGTGCCTTACTTCTTTGTACACTTTTATGGCATTATTTGAGTTGCCAATAATTAGTGTATTTATTTTCATCCTGCCGTTGGTTAGGTCGGATTTTATTTTGGTAAGAATGATGAATCTGCCGCAAATAGTGAGTGTACTTTGTAGTCCAAAGAAAATCAAAAAGGTGGAGTAAAAATAAGTGTAATTGGGAGCCTTGTCATTGAGAATAATACTGAAAAAAATTAAGATGCATCCAACCAAAGTCACAATGATGGTTGAGGTAAATTCATTTAACCGGGATCGTTGGTACAATGTTGGCTTGTAAAAACCTGCGAGCAGGAAAAAACTCATCCATATGAGCGGAATAGCGATTACTAATGACCGAAAGAATGAATCAAAGGGCATATGGAAGAAGCTGGTATGTTCTTCATGTAAGGTGTTTCTTCTGTACCAGGTAAAAAGCCACCATGCCAAAATAGAAGCAATGATATCGCTGATGATGTACCAATAAATTTTTAGCGGCTTGAAAATTTTCATTCAGCAGAATGGTTATGCCAATACTTTGTTTCTACTGATCTTGTTTAAAATCTGATGGGCAACTTCCATTGCAAGAAATCCATCTAATTCACTTACTACAGTTGGCGTATTATTAATAATAGAATCTCTAAAAGCCTCCAATTCTAGTTTGATAGCGTTTACATCTTCGACGGGTGGATTGGCAACAGCTATTGTTTTAGGGCCATTCGGTGTAGCAATGTCAAAAGAGAAAACATCTACGTCTTCCGGTTGTTTCAATTTGATAATCTCTGTTTTCTTTTCCAGAAAATCCAAAGCTATATAGCTGTCTTTTTGGAACAGGCGCATCTTTCGCATTTTCCGCATGCTTATGCGGCTGCTTGTCAGGTTAGCTACACATCCATTGTTGAATTCCATTCTTACGTTTGCAATGTCCGGTGTATCTGTTAACACTGCAACCCCGCTGGCAGAAATGTTTTTTACATCGCTGTCCACAAGATTTAAAATGATATCAATATCATGAATCATTAAATCAAGAATAACGCTGACTTCCGTTCCTCTAGGATTGAATTGTGCTAATCTATGCACTTCTATGAACATTGGATTTAGCGACATGTTTTTGATAGCTAGAAATGCAGGATTAAATCGCTCAACATGCCCTACCTGCATTTTAATGTTGGCCTCACGGGCCATATCTACCAACAATCTTCCTTCTTCTATTGTATTTGCCAATGGCTTTTCTACAAAAACATGTTTTCCTTTACGAATAGCTTTTTCGCACAGATAAAAGTGGTGATTGGTAGGTGCTACTACGTCTATGGCATCACAGGCATCAATTAATTTATCTACATCTGAATAACGCTTCAGGCCATATTTTTCAACTACATCTTTAGCTGTCTGTTCTGATGGGTCATAAAACCCTACCAACTTTACTCCTTCTATTTCTTTCCAATTGTTTAAATGAAACTTTCCAAGGTGTCCGGCTCCAAATACTCCAACTTTCAGCATATCAGTTTTTTAGAATTGGCTGTAAAGATAAACAAGACTGAGTAAAGGCAACGAAAGGATTGGTGAATATGTGCGAAGAATGTTGAAGGTCAATATTTCTCCGCTTTTTTGGTGGCAACGATCGAGGGATATCGCCATACTTATGAAGATGTGTTAATAACTAGTCGCCTTTCTACTATAAAATGGTCTTATATCTTTGCTCAAAATAAAATATGAAATATTTTTTATTAGTAGCAATGGCTTTTTTTATTTCAGCAGCAGGATACACACAAGATTGTACAGATCCATTGATGCAGGGTTTTAAAGGTGACACCACAATTACTGTAAAAGAAGCAGTAAAACTTATTATTTCTAATTTAGACGCTTTTGATAATTGTGAACCGAACCTGAAATTGGTGAATGGCCAAATGTATTTTTTTACGGCAGGTGGTGATATTGTTATGTCTGAAAAGTTATTAGGTTCTTTTAATTTAGATATGAAGCAAAGGTTGATGCCTAAGCTAAAGCCTGGCGTTAAGATCGTTTTTGATGAGCTCATGTATGGAGATGAGAAAAAGCCAGCACCATCTGTGACAATTCATCTCATCAAGTAGTATGCTTTAACTTGTTTAACAATTGGGTTAAACTATTTCAATATTACATTTTAAGTTGCTTAATAGAATTTGCGAAATCTGCAATGGCTTTTTGCAATCCTAATTGAATACTAATTCGTTTTGCACTTTCTTTAAATGCGCTGAACAAACTATTCCTATTACGTTGGTCTGTATAGGCTGTGAATTTATTATTGATTGCCCCAACGCTTTTATCATTAAGACTGTAGGCAAGCGGTACGTTAGCCGGTTCATAATTGAATGCGCCAATTGCTATGGACCGCTGCTGCTGGTTTGAAGCGGTTTTGAAATAAACTATTTTATTGGTGATATCGTACACAATACTCCATTGGGTAAAATCTTTTTGCGAAGCTTTTTTGAGCATATCGAAGGCATATGTAACTATGGGTCTTTCAATGTTAGTTTGTTTGTACTGCTGCCACATTTTACAAACGTTTGAAAACCGCTCAAATGAATTGTTTCTTTTTGACGTATTACTTTTTAATGAGTAAAGTGATGATTCGTAAGTATTATTTGTAAGTACTGGGAAAGGTAGTTTTGAAGAACGATGAACCACCATTTTACCATTAATAAATTCGATGGTAGCCACAGCTCCTTTGGCATCGGCAACAAGATAATGTTGGGGTGCACCTAGCGAAACAATGCGTACTCTTTTGTCAGAGACAATCACGTCTTCCACACTACTGCAATTGTCTAGCTGGTACTGTATCCATTGAAGTACTGAAAGCCCTGGCCTTTTATCCTTGTCAGGAAATTCGCTATCGCTTAACCACATCAACTCTATCACAAGCCCTTTTTCATTCATGCCACCATTTGGAAATTCCTTGCCAAATTGGTTAAAAGTAGTACTGCCATATTTGGATTTCCATTTTATTATGCTGCTTCCATCTATAGGTAATGATGATTTATCCAATCCCCTCAGGTTGGTGTTAATCATGCCTGTACCAGTCATCCAGTCATAATTTTTACCAAATACCATCTGCCCGTTTTTCTCCAGAAAAAAAGTGGTGCAGGCTGAAATATTATCTAAGTTGATAAATAGGAATATTAAACCAATTAGTACAATCCTTTTCATAAATTGAAATTACATAGCCATTTCTTAAAGAAATGCCATAATGTTGATTTGAATGTTTTAGGATCATATTATTAATGACTATTAAGGAAATATTTTTAGAATTAAGTATTGTTAGCGGGGGAAATGTCAAGTAGTGTTCAACGGTTATTTAAGCTTTTGATAGAAGGAGTTTCCGAAATATAGCTTTCAATTAATAATTTATCTCACTTTTGCGGTCTATGAAACTATTATTTCAATACCTCAAGCCATACAAATGGATGATAGCGCTGGGATTATTTCTGGCTACCATTAACCAGGTTTTTTCCATGTTTGATCCGATGCTGATCGGAAGATTGATTGATCGCTTTGCAAGTCACCCCTTTCATGAAGATGCGGCTAAAACAATTGCTCGTACCCAAAGCCAGTTTATTTGGGGTGTTATGGGCATTTTGGGATTGTTGGTTGGTACAGCCATGGTTAGCCGTATTGCAAAGGCTTTTCAGGATTATGTTGTCAACGTCGTCATTCAGAAGTTTGGAGCAAAAATTTTTACGGATGGTCTGCGTCATAGTATGCGACTTCCTTATCAGGATTTTGAAGACCAACGGAGTGGAGAGACCTTATCAATCCTAAGCAAAGTGCGGGCAGATACTGAGAAGTTTATTGGTTATCTGATTACCGTAGTATTTATGTTGCTTGTAAGTGTTGTATTCATCTCTATTTATGCATCGAGTTTACACTGGAGTATCATGCCGGTGTACATGGGTACTGTATTGATACTTGGAGTAGTGACCAACCTTTTGAGCAAAAAAATCAAATTGATTCAGAAGAAAATAGTGAAAGAAACTACCACGCTGGCAGGTACAACTACAGAAAGTCTTCGCAACATTGAATTGGTAAAAAGCCTGGGACTTACTGAGCAAGAGGTAAAGCGGTTAAACGTAAATACCTATAAAATACTGGGATTGGAATTGAGGAAAGTAAAAAGCATACGAACACTGAGTTTTATTCAGGGGACGCTTGTTAATTTTTTGAGGCAGGTCATCACTTTTACATTGGTCTGGCTCATTTATAAAGACATATTATCTACTGGGCAACTCATTGCACTTCAGTTTTACAGTTTCTATATTTTTGGCCCTTTGCAAGAGATTGGAAGTATCATTATCAGTTATAGAGAAGCACAGGCATCTATCAATAATTTTCATGAGTTAATGGTGAAGCCTGTTGAGCCAAAACCTGCTGAGCCTATAATTGTTGGTGGTATTAATGAGCTTGAATTTAAAAGTATCAGCTTTATGCATCGTACTGCACAATTCAAAGCATTGGACGATATCAACTTTGATGTAAAAAAAGGAGAAACCATTGCATTTGTTGGACCATCAGGTTCTGGAAAAAGTACATTGGTAAAACTGTTGGTTGGTCTTTATCGACCACAAGAAGGGCAGATATGTTACAACGGAGTAAACAGCAACGATATTGATTTTGATGAGCTTCGTGGACAGATTGGATTCGTTACACAAGACACACAATTGTTTGCAGGTACGATAAGAGAAAATCTGGTGTTTGTTAGTCCCGGTGCCACGGACGATCAGCTATGGGATGTATTGAAAAAGGCAAGCTGCTCTTATATTTTGGAGAAGGCAGAGAACGGTCTTGATTCTGTAATTGGAGAAGGGGGATTAAAGTTGAGCGGTGGTGAAAAGCAGCGGCTATCCATTGCTCGTTCCTTACTGCGCCATCCTCATTTATTGATATTTGATGAAGCGACTTCTTCGCTCGACAGTATCACTGAGGAGGCTATTACCAATACAATTAAAAACATTTCTGGTGAAAGGGAACAAATCACCATTTTAATTGCACACCGGCTAAGTACCATTATGCATGCAGACAAGATTTTCGTATTAGAAAGAGGAAAAGTAGCAGAGACGGGAAATCATAAAGAATTGCTTGAAGAGAAAGGATTGTACTATGCCATGTGGCGCCAGCAAATTGGAGAGCGCAAACTATTGTCTTCGGTTCCGGTGATGGCATAGTAGAAGGTAGGCATAATTATTTACAGGAATAGACAGGAAGTATAGTTTTGATTATAGTGATCTTTTTTTCGGAAGCATATACCTTTTATTGTTTCAACGTCTTGAAAATGAAATTTCCTTGAAAAATATTAGCCGTACCGTTTGGATACTGTCTTTGGTAAGCCTTTTTACAGACACTGCCAGTGAAATGTTGTATCCTATAATGCCTGTTTATTTAAAAAGCATCGGGTATTCTGTTTTACTCATCGGTATCATTGAAGGTATAGCTGAGGCAACCGCGGGCTTTAGCAAAGGTTACTTTGGTAAACTATCAGATGCAACTGGAAGGCGGGTTCCCTTTGTTCGTTTTGGTTATTCATTGAGTGCTATTTCGAAGCCAATAATTGGACTGCTTATTCAACCACTTTGGGTATTGTTTGCCCGTACCATAGACAGACTTGGAAAAGGGATAAGAACTGGTGCAAGAGATGCTATATTATCAGGCGAGGCCACTCCACAAACAAAAGGTAAAGTATTTGGATTTCACCGGGCAATGGATACATTGGGTGCAGTGCTTGGGCCGGTGTTTGCATTGCTTTACTTATACTTTCATCCCGAAGATTATAAGACACTATTTATTATAGCATTTATACCGGGGTTGCTGGCAATTGGAGCTACTTTTTTCTTAAAACAGCAAACGGTAATTCCAAAGGAAAATGTCCACCGAGTATCGTTTTTCTCATTTATCAATTATTGGAAGGAAGCCCCTTCAAATTATAGAAAACTCACCATCGGATTATTAGTGTTTGCTTTTTTTAACAGCTCAGACGTTTTTTTATTGCTGCGATTAAAAGATATGGGATTGAACGATGCGATGGTTATCGGAATTTATATTTTCTATAATTTAGTATATGCAGTTTTTGCATTACCATTGGGTATGCTGGCTGATAAAATAGGTCTGAAGATCGTATTTATTATAGGGATGTTTCTATTTGGGTTCGTTTACCTCGGCATGGGTCTTAATGCAAGCCTTTTTATATTTATTATGCTTTTCCTCTTTTATGGATTGTATGCTGCCGCTACAGAAGGGATTGCCAAAGCCTGGATTAGTAATATTTGTGAAAAGAAAGATGTCGCCACTGCAATTGGGACCTATTCGGCTTTTCAAAGTATTTGTGCATTGTTGTCAAGCTCGATAGCAGGTTTTATTTGGTACAAGGCAGGAAGTGAATGGGTTTTTTATATAGCCGGTTCAGCAGCATTTTTTATTGCTTTTTACTTTCTTATGTTCGTTCCATACAAGAAAATACTAGTGTAAATATTTTGGAGGTTTTTTTCAAACTATAAACTGTTCAATTTTATTATCTTTAGCAGATAATTTCAATAGCATTATAATTAATCAAAAGCCCTTTCCAATCAAGTATATCTGCTGAGACGTTTTGTTGATCCGGATTATTTTTTGCGTGCTCATTCTACTTAATTTTTCGAATATAATTGTATTGTTTCTATTTATTCCAGTTTACGATTCACCAAAGACAACGGGTATTGGAATGTTTAATTGGGTCTCATTCTATTGATACCCTTCAGGAGACCAATGATTAAGTTGGTGATATAGATCAAGGAACTTCCGATGAGCAAAAAGGATAACGATGAGATCAAATCTGAAGGGGCTTGATTTGGGCGTAAATTTTTTATGGAATCAACAGTCGGATGTATGATGGGTTGCGAAATAGAGTTCAATAAATAATAGGTAAGTACAACTATGGAAAGCGAAGTTGATACTAATAGTACTATATGAATCCAACTCAGTAAATTTGAAAAAAGATATTGTTTTGTAATTAGATAAATGATCCAAAAAACAAACTGGAAAAGAGTCGGAAACCAGATCAGGTATTTAATGGGAAGTATAAAAAAGGTATCATGAAAATGAATATCGATTTCTCTATTAGGAATAAATAAACTAATAAAAAAAAGAAAAAAGGCATTCAATAAAAGCAGGTGAAAAGGGTTTCGTTTAAATTTCATACATCCAGCATTGTGGTGCACTTTCTATTATAGTTTCATTGTGCATTAAATATTTTTATTGTTTTGTCTTCAATTTTTGGTAGATAATTTACTCAATATGCTCATTGTTTTATCCGAATCTTTTTTGTTTACAAAAATGTGATCATGGTGATATCCGGCAATTACGTTGCAGCTTATTCCATTTTCTGAAAGTGCTTTTGAAAAAGCAGCAGTCAATCCAACTGCTTCCAAAGACGAATATACTGATAAAGTAATCCAAGAAGCAATGAATGAATATTCCAATTTATAATTGTCAGCTAATTCCTTTTTTAAAACAATGGTTATTCCTTCTAGTTCTCTAAATATTAGCAATGCCTTATTGATATCAATTGTGGTTAAATCATTTATGATACAAAAAACGTAATCTCCAACATTGAGGCGAGGTTGAAGTGTTTCTAATAATATATTCAAATTGGTTTCTCCTTTCATTTCCTTGAATTCTTTATGTATTTAATCATTCCAAACAAAGAAACAAGAGTCCAGCAGCCTTCCAGTATTATGAAAGGCAAATATTTTAAAAGTATGGAAGCAAAACACGCTAATCCAGCACCCACTACATTTAAAAGGAGATAATTGAAACTATCTTTTTTGATGAAGTCTTTTAGGTTTAAGAAGTATGCAACTAGCAGCATTGTTACCCCAATAAACCCAATCCAGTCTGTCTGCGACATAAAATATTGATTGTTATAGTTGTTCCCCTATATGCAAATTTAGATTGATTATTGAGGATTAACTAGTTGTTTTATAGTGATGTGATGAAAAGCGATTCCATCCCTTCTTGGTTTTTGATTCTACTGCCCAATTAAATCCGCTTTCTTCATAGAACCAATAAATCATTCTTACTAATCCTGCATCAATTTGAGCTTCAAAATAGATCGCTTCAGGATTGATGTCCGTTCCGTCAGCTAAATATCCTTTTGAGTTTTTGCCATCAAATGTAAATGAACAGAATGTCGCAATCCATCTTTTACACCCAAAAAGCATGTTCTTCATAAACAAATTTATCGAAGCTCCATGTGGTTTTTAACTGTATATGTTGACCTCCAAGAATAGATTCGAAAATTAGGTTGCATGGCATTTTGCTTTTGGGTGAACCTACTTCAGCACCCAAGGAACAAATAGCGGAGCAAAAACTTCCAATTTACAGCGACCTTTTTTCCAAACAGGTGGCTGATTTGGCATTTTTTGCTTCAAATGGTTGATAGATTAACAAGTATTCTAATATTTTGAATTTATTACCTCGATTCGAAAATGTTTCCTAGACATTTAAATTTATCACATTGTATCAGTGGCAAATTCAAACAGAACAAATTCCCGTACGTATGTTTTAGGTATGATTTTTTTATTATTAGTTCTACTAGCTCTCATTTAATTGACATTGCACTTTTCTTTAAATTTAATATCATGTCTGCTGATAATATTCCCCAACGCGAGAAACTCGATGAATGGCAAGATGATCAATTTGATTTGATCACATTTCGTTCTAAATATAGAGGCTTTAATAAATGGGTACTAAAGAAAAATGAGCAACAAGACTGGATTCTGGATTTAGCAGTTCCAGCTTCGATATTTGCTATTATAGCAGTAATTGTAGCAATTTTAGTATTGTTGAAGAATAACTAAGTCTCAATAATAGAAGCGAAAAAAGTATTCATTTATATAGAAGCATACATTTAACCTCAATAGATACAGCACCTGCACCTTTTCCTCTTTTACTGACTAATCTTCTTCGAGTCAAGTAGTTACCCGCATTCCGTTTTCGTATTCTTTTTAAAATTTTGAATAAAAAGTGAAAAAATGGTTGTTTTTGTTCAACAACCTATATAATAAATGAGTGAAAACTATTTTTCTGAGAAATGATATTGCTGCAAATAATATATTTTTGATGGGTAATAGTTTTTAAGATTATTTAATCGCTTAATTATCTCCTTGTATGTTAAGAACATTTTTACCTGTAGGGTTTTTATTCTTTGTCACAGTCTCCTTCGCTCAGATAGATATTATTCAACTTATGGAGCGTAGAGACCTTAAGCTGGCTCAAATTGACTCAATTGCCAAAAAGCATTTTGAGGTAGTTGGTACAGCTAAGGGTTCTGGTTATAATCAGTTCCAACGGTGGTTGTTTGAACAAAATTTTCACTTGGACAATGATGGCTATATTAGAAAACCTGCAGATGAGAGTGCGGCTTTCGAAGGTTCTATGCAAACGATGCAGCGTAATCCGAATGCTGGTAATTGGGTCGAAAGAGGACCAACTTCCTGGAGTAGAACTACAGGATGGAATCCCGGCGTTGGCAGAATTACTTGCATTGGAATTGCTCCAATTGATACAACCGTTGTTTATATCGGTTCACCAGGTGGCGGCATATGGAAATCTACCAATAGCGGGACTAGTTGGACACCACTTTCTGACAATGCAAGCACCCGCCTAAGTGTATATGCACTTACAGTTGATCCCACAAATGTAGATGTAGTATATGCAGGTGCTTCCGGTGCTTTTAAATCAACTGATGGCGGCGTTACGTGGATAACATTGAGCGGAATATCTGGTACTGTTCGTAAATTTTTGTTTCATCCAAATAATTCGAATATAGTTTTTGCAGTTAGCTCGTATGGTATTTTTCGTACTACGGATGCTGGGGCAACTTGGGCAATCGTATCATTCCTTTCAACTGAAGATATAGAATTCAACACAGCAAACGCTGATATTATGTATGCTACAGGCAGCAGTACTTCCGGAAGTGTGCAAAGGTCCACAGACAACGGATTGAACTGGACAACACTAGGAACGTTGCAGGGAATTACTAACACTGGTCGAACGCTGGTTTCTGTAACTCCTGCCAATCCGAATGTTGTATATGTATGTCAGGCAAGTAGTAGTTTATTTGGTCGTATGTATCGCTCTACAGATGGAGGACTTTCATTTGCAACCATGGTTGTTGGTAGTCCATCAAGTGGGACCAATTATTTTGGTTACGAAACTACAGGTACTGGTTCAACGGGTCAGGCAACTTACGATATGGCAATGTGTGTTTCGCCCAACAATCCGGATGAGGTTTACATTGCCGGAATCATCTGTTGGAAATCTTATAATGGGGGTTCAAGTTTTTTTCCGCTTACAGCATGGAGTTTGCCGAATAGTATCGGCTATAATCATGCGGATGTTCATACACTTGATTGGGTAAAGAATACCATTTACTCCAGTTCTGATGGTGGAATTTACAAGAGTAAAGATTTTGGAGACAATTGGGTAGATATAACCAATGGCCTCGGAATACGCCAGTTTTATCGAATAGATTGTTCGCAAACCAATGCAGAAATGTATGGCGGCGGTGCGCAGGATAATGGCAGCAGCATCCATAAAGCGACTGGCTGGATTGATTGGCTTGGAGCTGATGGCATGGAAATGGAATTTAGTTATACCAATGAAAATGTTGTATATGGTACTTCTCAAGGTGGCCAGTTGTATCGCAGTACCAATGGAGGAAATAGTTATAGTGGTCTTTCCAAACCCAGTACGGGAAATTGGGTAACTCCTTTTGCTGTTCACCCTACAAGAGATAGTATTGTATTTGTGGGTTGGACAGGCGTTTACAAAACAATTGATCGTGGCAACTCATGGACAAATATTTCGGGCAGTACGATTGGTACCGCTTTGTCATGTTTAGCGGTATCCCTTTCTAATCCGGACTATATCTTTACCTCAACAGGAAAGTTATTGTATGTAACAGCAGATGGGGGTGCCACATGGACAACGAGCACAACAACTACCGGAAGTATCACTTCAATTTGTGTACATCCAACCAACCCAACTAAAATCTGGATAACCACTAACTCTTATGGCACGGAGCGGGTGATGGTTTCTGATAATGCCGGCGCAACATTTACAAGCATTGCCGGATCTCTACCTGCTATTGGATCCCGAAGTATAGTTATAGATAAAGATGACCCCAACGAAACGCTTTATGTAGGTATGAATACGGGAGTTTATTACCGCGACAATACCATGAGCGACTGGATGCCATTTTTAACGGATTTACCGCTTGTTGCCATTAACGAATTGGATATTCAATTGAGTGGTCGCAAAATAAGAGCTGCCACTTATGGCCGTGGCGTATGGGAAACGGATCTTCTTTTTGGAAGTCCGCTTCCTGTTCGTTGGCTCAGCTTTGTAGGTAAAAAAACAAAGGAAGGAAATTTACTGAACTGGAAAGTGGAGGAAAACAATACAACAGATAAATACGAATTGGAATACAGCAGCAATGGCGTGCGGTTTTCAAAGATTGCAACCATAGAAGCTCAGGCAAAACTAAATAACAGCAACAATTTAACGGTTAATTATGTGCATACAGATTTTGCTGTAAAGGATGCTTATTACAGATTGAAACAGTTTGATAAGGACGGACGATTTTTTTATTCAGCTATTGTTTTTATAAAGGATGCCCGCACTCAGCAACTTGTTTTGTATCCCAACCCGGTTCACGATAAACTTCGAATAAGTATTCCGGGTGAATTAGGAAATTCCAAAGCAATTGTTCAGGTGTATAATGTAAATGGAATTTTGCTTTTGCAACAAGCGACGGGTAGTAATAGCGCTACGATCAATACCTCGTTTTTCAGTAGAGGCCAATACATTGTAAGGGTTGTGGTAAAAGATAACATTTACCAGCAAGTATTTATAAAACAGTAGAAAGGATCAGTTGAACATTCTTTATCAGCGCTCATCATTCATTTAATGTTGAGCGCTGTTTTTTTTTGAATAGAAAAGTAAGTTTCAGCATCTGTTTAGCGTATGCGGGGAAATAACATCTGATAGCTTTTTGGTACTAGATATTCATATCCATATTTTCAATTTCATTGCTCAGCGAATCGCTTCGCCTTGGTATAGGGGCATGCATGTTTGCACTGTTTGTATTTTTTATTTGTTTCAACATTTCAACGCAGTTATCAATCATTTCCGTTGAAGTGCGTTTAATGTATTCGCTCTTTTTAAATTGCAGGACGTTTTTATCCATGTCTTCGGCAGTCCACCCACGGCTCCAACCTAAAAAGCTGAAAGGAGGAAAGGTAAATCCCAGATCGGTAAAGAAACACATCATCTGCCCGGCAACCTGTTGTATGTTGTCTTGCCCGCCAGTAATGATAAATGATGCGAGTTTGTTTTTTACCAGAATTTTATTGTTGATGGTTATTTGATTTTGTACACAATTTAAACGTTCGGCCATTTTGTAATACAGCGCTGAAGCACTACCCCAACGGATGGGCGTAGAAACGACAACAATATCGGCCCAAAGGATCATGCTTTCATACACTTCGGTCATGCCGTCTTCGGGGTCCATTTCGGTAATGCTGCAGGGCCAGGTACACGCATGGCTGTGCTGAGAATAATAGCCCTCGCAATTTCTAAATTCCAGTTCACGGAGTTTTACCAGTTTGGTCGTAGCTCCATATTTCTCCTTTGCATAGGCCAAGGATTTTTCCAGTGCATCTTCCGAAGTAGAAAAGCGGGGCAAATCAGCAGATAAATTGGTAGTGCTGATGCCCAGAATGTTTAAACTGTTTTTGGAGGTTTGGTATTTTAGTTTCATCAGGTCTTCCAGTAGCGGATTGTCATGATGTACCCGGTGTGCTTTTACGATAGGTTCTTCACTTACCAGTATAAATTCGCCTTCTACTTTTACTTCGTATAATGCCTGTTGATCAGGAAAGCCCGGCGGTGCACTTCCTGTCTCTATGTTGTATTCCCAACCATGCCAGGGGCAGGTTACATACATGCCTTCGTACTTAGCAGTTACAGTACCCAAACCTAACGGGCCTGCCTTGTGCAGACATGCATTGGCAATAGCCGATATTTTTTTGTTGAAATGAAAAAGGGCTATTTTCTTTTTGCCGAGGTTGACAATCTTCTGCGAATTTTCTGGCAATTCATCTTTGGTACAAACGCGTATAAAATTCATTTTCATTTTTTTTAAATGTACAGTAATTTCTTTCACCTTTTGTCAAAGACTTTCTGGGAAACAAATTTTATTGGAAAGACTCGCTTGTTGGCTATGCCTTAAAAAAGTAAAAGCCGGCGAATATTTTCGTCAGCTTTAACCTTTACCCTTGATTATTAAAAACATCCCTTAGTCACTATTTGTTATTTGCTTTTGCTGCACGGTTTTACTAAGCAGTTTTTTTATGCTGTAAGCCAAACTCATAGTAACACACATCGGGCATACTCCAAACCTGAAAACCGTTAAGGTTGCTTTTTTGTGCCAGGGTAAATTGGTTGGAATGATTGGGCAGCTTATTCCATCGCCTTCAAACTCTTTGATGCCCCAAATGTTTATAGATTCTTTCCTCATACTTTTTTATTTTTTCTAAAATTTATTTATCCAAAGAAGTACCAGGTACACATGGCCATTAAACTTACAGATACAATGGTCATAATGATTTTCGTTTGCTTTTTCATGATGTTTAATTTAAAAGATGATTGATGGTTTTTATCATTGCTTCGTCTGATTCTGCAATGCTGATTTGCTTTACTTGTTGGTGTGTTTTGGGGTCTATGAACGTTACAATACCTGAGGCAATAAAAGATTGTTTCTTGTCTTTTGCCAGTCCGCATGATTGTAGCATTTTGCCCATTCCTTTTCTTTGAATGGTTGTTACAGCTTTGTACGCTCCGGCACTTTCTAATATAGTTTTAGATGCTGCTTTGGTGCTGTCGTTGGTAAGGTCATTCATATAAATATTGACACCTTGCGCAGCATAAGGCATTAATACTGCGCCAAATCTTGCACCATTTGCTTTGCACACTGCACACCATTTAGCGGTGTTCACTATTGCTATCAATTTGGGTTTGTCCGAATGTTCCGGCAGTTGTGCATAGCTGCTAAAACTTGTTGCCATTAATAGGGTGGCAAACATTAATCTCATTTTTTTCATTTTTTATTTGTTTTATATTCATTAATACCAGCTAAGGGTTTTTTATCACCCGATTAAAAATAAAAAAGCGAACTATTTTTGTAGTCCGCTTTTGTAAGTATTGAAATGCTGTTATTAATTCAAATGATCAGCCCCTTTTCTTGCTTGCTCCAAACATTTATATTTTTGATTTTGGGCGTTGTGTTTATTTGTGTAGCCATAATCTTTTGTTATGGTATCAATGTTTTTTTCGTCATAAAAAATGGCTTTCAACAGCGTGATGCATTTATTGGTCATTATTTTAAAAGCCTTTACCAACCGGTTTGTATTGGCATGGCTTATATCTGTTTCTGCGGCTTCATAATCCGTTAAGTATTTTTCATAAATATCCAGTTCTGTTTTTACTATTTTATTACAATCCCTCAATCGTTTTAGCCACAGATTGCTGCTGATAGCGAAAATGTAAGTTTTTAAGGATGAGGTTAAATTAAAATCCTCCTTTGGTACTTTTTCCAATAACACCAATAGGGTTTCCTGAAAAATGTCCTGTGCATCTTCTTCGCAGCCGCTGTTTTTGGTAATGAAGTTCCTGACAGAGGGATAGTAAAACTTATAGAGAATTTCATAAGCCTTGTTGTCTTTTGCTTTTAGTCCTTTAAATGTTTCGAGATCGGATGGAGTGGTTGTGCCCATGATGTAATAGTATGAATGATTTGGATGGTTAAAAAGTGTTTATACCATTTTTGACAAAAAAATCACCCTTCGGAGGAATTATTTTTTCCAGAGCCTCATTTCAATAACTGTTTTGTTGAATCTAAGTGGATACTAGCAGGTGATCTATGGAGGTGAAAGGTGTTTTGAAAACAGTAAAGTTTACATTAACCCAAATAAAGTCAATAACAACAATAGGGAACCAACGATTAACAAAACCGAATTAACCGATTTCAATAAGCTTGAGGTTGTTTTAAGTGCAAGGATGCTAAAAATGACTGTTAGGATACAAAAGGTCAAGCTAAATAGAGACGGGGCCAATCTGCTGTGTAAAAAGTCAGGTAAATAGCTGTTAAATATGGATACGCTTTCTGTTTGGTTGCTTCCCTGATTAAAAGCATAAATCCATAATAAAATATCGTCAGCGGAATTAAGAAACATATAAAAGCTGTAATAGTTAGTGTTTTGTAATTTTTGGATGATGTTGATTTCATGGCAGAAAATGGTTGTTGATTTTTATGTGAATGTAGGAAAAAAAGGAATTTAAATGGTGGGAGGGATGAGATGGATTTTTTTTGGTGAAAGGGGATGACTGTGTTGGGTATTTTGATGCAGGTTATCAGTTTATAATTTTAATGTTGAATGGTTTGAGAAATAAAACTTTAAGTAATTTGTTGGCTTATTCGCTACAATTAAATAATAGGTAATGGCAAAAAATAAAACTATTAATGTCAAGGGAACGGATATCACCATTTTTCAGGGTGAGGCAAGTGATTATATTTCGTTAACAGATATTGCCCGATATAGAGATGCCTCAAATATGGATGCTATCATTTAAAATTGGTTAAGAAACAGAAATACCATTGAACTGTTGGGTTTTTGGGAAACCATGTATAACCCGGATTTTAAACCCCTCGAATTCGAGGGGTTTAGAAAACAAGCAGGGCTGAATAGCTTTGTTATGACGCCAAAAAAATGGATTGAAACAACAAATGCAATTGGCATTACTTCAAAGTCAGGTAGATATGGCGGAACCTTTGCCCATAAGGATATTGCCTTTGAATTTGCTTCGTGGATATCCATAGAATTTAAATTGTACATCATCAAAGAATTTCAACGCCTCAAAGCCGATGAAAACGACCGCCTCAAATTAGAATGGAATCTGCAAAGAACCTTAGCCAAAGTAAACTACCACATCCATACCGATGCCATCAAAGAAAACCTGATACCCAAAGAACTAAGCAGATTGCAAACATCATTTGTATATGCCGATGAAGCCGATTTACTCAACATGGCTTTGTTTGGAATGACTGCTAAACAATGGAGAGATGCCAACCCCAAAGCCGAAGGCAATATTCGCGATGCAGCCAATATTGAACAGTTGGTGGTATTAAGCAACATGGAAAGCATTAATGCAGTATTGATACACCAGGGTTTGCAACAAAGTGAACGTTTGCAGCAACTAAATAAAATTGCCATCACGCAAATGAAAAGTTTGGTACAAAACAGCAGCCTTAAAAAATTGAAGTAAGTCTTCGTGCAATATCCATTTATCATTTGGCGCATGAAATAAATTGATGGGGGGGTCAGGAAAAAGGTTATGAAGAAGGTCATGAAGGGTCATTGAAGGTTATTAATGTTATGAGGTAGTATGGGGAACACGGATGACGCGGATGGGATTGATTTTTTCTGGGTGAAAGGGGCTGACTTTACTGGGTATTTTGATGCAGGTTGCCATTTTATAATTTTCATGTTTAATGGTTTGGGAAATAAAACTTCAATTAATTTGTTGGCGAATTCGCCATAATTAAAATGAACAGTGGTAGTTTTAAAATTATGTAAAGTATTCATGTAGTTTCAATGAAGTAGGTTTAAAACAAAGTAAATCCCGATTGTTATCGGAAAAGCAACTAAACAAAATTTACATTACACCAATGAAATCCTTTTTCAACCATGCAAGCATAAAAAAATTAAAATGAAAAAAGAAAACGAAATAAAATTATTTGAAGATAAACAGGTGAGAACGATTTGGGATGCCAATGAAGAAAAATGGTATTTGGCAATAGCAGATGTGATTGCAGTATTAACCAACAGTCCAAATCCACAGGTATATTGGAGAGTGATGAAAAAACGGATGAAGGATGAGGGAAATGAAACCGTTACAAATTGTAACGGTTTGAAAATGCAAGCACCTGATGGCAAAATGAGAATGACGGATGTTGCAGACATTTTCAGCCCTTGAACGGATTCCTTACCTGCAAGATTTGCTCATTTTGTAGGTTGTTGGTGAAAAACCAACAGCGGCGTCATTGATATTAATTGAATTAACCAATGCTGAATTGTTGGATGACGAAAACCATAATGAATAACCATGAAAAAAGAATTGATACAAGAACTATTTAAAAAATTTGAAGAGGCTTGCTATCTCTATAAAGAGGTAGAATGTTGGAGTGCAAGAGAATTACAATCCATATTGGGTTATGCCAAATGGGATAACTTTTTTAAGGTGATTGAAAAGGCAAAAACAGCCTGTGAAAGCAGCGGTATAGCTGTTTCAGACCATTTTGCCGATGTCGGGAAAATGGTGCCTATTGGGAGTGGTGTGGAACGGAAAATTGAAGATATTGCACTTTCCAGATACGCCTGCTACTTAGTGGCACAAAATGGTGACCCCGGAAAGAATGAAGTAGCCTTTGCCCAAACCTATTTTGCCGTACAAACACGCAAACAAGAAATTATAGAACAACGCCTGTTGGATGTGGCAAGGGTTTCGGCAAGAGAGAAGCTCTCCAAAAGTGAAAAGAAACTTTCATGGATTATTTATGAAAGAGGGGTTGACGAAAAAGGCTTTGCCATTATCCGCAGCAAAGGCGACCAGGCCCTGTTTGGCGGTTTTACTACCAACGACATGAAGCATAAATTACAGGTGCCATAGAACCGTCCATTGGCTGATTTTCTGCCAACGCTTACCATCAAAGCCAAGGATTTTGCTACCGAATTAACCAGCCACAATACCGTTGAGAAAGATTTAAAAGGCGAAAACCAGATTACCAACGAGCTTATTGAAAACAATAAAGCTGTACGAAAAATGCTGATAGAACGGGGCGTAAAACCCGAGCAACTACCACCCGGTGAAGATGTAAAGAAGTTGCAACGAAAACTGGAAGGCGATGAAAAGAAAATAGTGAAGGAAGCAAAACAAAAAAAGAAGAAATGATGAACAAAACCGACCTCATAAAAAAAGTAAAAGCAATGGAAGGTTTAACACCTTGCTCGTGCTGGTAGACTTAGCCATTTTTGTAGGCTGTTGGTGAAGAACATCAACAGCGGCGTAAGGGGAACACGGATGGTATGGATGGAGAGGATTTTTTTGGAAAGCTGAATAGAAAAACTTTTGATGGTGTAACTATAAAATGAAAAGAGGCTTTGATTTGATCAAGCCTCTTTTTACTTAGGGGGTTTTATAGGGGTCATTTTGGGTGGTTTATTGTTTGGATGGAACGAGTTTCAGCAATATTTGACTGCGTTTGCCCAACTTAATTTGCACATTGTTTTTTGTTTGTTCTGCATAACCTTCTGCGGCGGCCCGTACATTGTAGGTGCCGGGGGTGATGGGTTTGAAAGCCGCTACACCGTTGGCATCAGTGGTTAGTACAATGGTGTCTGTTGCAAATACTTTTGCATTAAGGGGTGTTTCGTTTGTGGCTGATAACACGGTTACCTTTAGCTGTGTGGCAGATGTACCGGGGTCGACGAAATCGCGAAGGGATTTGTATTGTTCTACAAACCCGGCATCGGTACTTTTTAGCAGTAGCACCGTTTTGTCCATTTGTTCTTTTAGCAGCGTTTCTGCCTGCTTGAAAAGGGCTGTGAGGTTTTGGGTGGCTACTTTCTTTTTTGATTTGATGATTGCAGGGTCGGTTATCGTGGCGTTGTAATCGCTGATGGCGGACTGCAGGGCCGTGAGAATAGCCGGGGTAATGCCGAAGGGGATGATGGCTGCCTGGTTGGCTGTGGCAATGGCTAAAATGTCTGTGCAGCGCTGTGGCAATACCTCGTCTTTTGATTGTGCCAAAGCTGTAGGGGTAATTTTTGTTTGGGCTTTAAGGTTGCCGTTGCCAATGCTGGATGCGTAGGCGAACACGCCGCCTGCTACAATGCAGGTGAGGTCGACGAGGTTTTGCTTTGCCATTTTTTTGTTGGTGCTGCCTGTGCCCATGTTTTCCTGCACCTGGTTTGCAGACCTAATGGCTACGATGATGCCGTTGAGTTGGGTAGCGGAGTTGGCAAATGCCGGGATAGCGGCTACGGTAGCAGCATTGTTTGCGCATAGGGTAGTGATGTTGTTGTACAAGCCTAGTTTGGCTTCTTTTCTTGCGTCCATTTTTTTTACATTTAAATGATTAATTAAAAAATAAATTCCGGAACAATATTAAAAAATACAAATAATATAAAAAAGAAAAGTGGAGATTAAATTTTTTTAATTTCACATTTGTATATTTTTACCTTTCACTAAAATACTGGGTAGGTAGTTTGGGATAAATGAATGGTAGATGGCGTGCTGGGTTGCGAAGGTTTTCGTTTTGTTGTTGGAGATGTGCTTTTAGGTTGCGGAGATGTGGATTTGGATTGCGGAGACGTGGATTTGGGCAATGTAAATGGCTA
>JANPHE010000108.1:0-2460 GCA_031424295.1 Segetibacter sp.
AAAAAATATCAGAAAGGTTTTAAAATTGATGAAATATTTAATTATTACAACTCAGGGCTACAAACTAAAAACGATGAATTAACTATACATCTTACTTCTCAGAGTTTAAATACAGTGCTTAATAATCTTAAAACTTTGACCAATGAAGAATTAAAAAGTAAGTATTCTATTGGAAATGATGGTCGTGATTGGACTATTGCTTGGGCAAAAAAAGATGTTCTTGAGAGTAAAAATGGTAAACATTTTATTTTGCAATACAAACCGTTTGATTTTAGGCATTCTTACTATACGGGTAATTCGAAAGGGTTTATTGCTTATCCTAGAAAACAACTTACCAATTCCTTATTAAAGGATAATTTAGCATTATCTACAATGAGGCAAATTGCTGGTTCCACTGAATTATGCCAAATTCTGGTTACAAAATATGTTCTTACTGATAGAGCAATGTATAGCACTAATGGAACTCCATATCTTTTTCCCCTCTATCTATATCCCGAAACCACCCAAATCATTACAGAAGAGCAGGCTGCACGAGTGCCGAATTTGAACATGGAGATAGTGGATCGGATAGCTGATCAACTAAACCTTGCCTTTGTACCCGATGATAATTTGTTGGTTGACCTGGCCGCGGGTGTAGCAGGTACTTTGTACCCAAGAGAATTATTGGCCTATATCTATGCGGTACTGCACAGTCCTGCATACAGAGAGAAGTATAAGGAGTTTTTAAAAATAGATTTTCCACGGGTACCGTACCCGAAAGATCTTACAACTTTTAATAAACTTGTATACCTGGGAGAGCAGCTGATGCAGATCCATTTGTTAGAAAGCCCGGTGGTTGAAAGGTTGATAACGCAATATCCGGTCGGGGGAGATAATGTGGTGACCTCACCCCGGCCCTCCCGAAAATTCGGGACAGGTTCTCCGCAGGAGAGGGAGGAGGAAAGCGGACATGATTACGTGGATGTTTTTATAAATGATGCTCAGTATTTTGCTAATGTGCCTTTGGTTGCATGGGAGTTTTATATAGGGGGTTATCAACCTGCTCAAAAATGGCTGAAAGACCGTAAGGGCAAGGCATTGGAATTTGAGGATATTTTGCATTATCAAAAGATAATAGTGGCGCTCACCGAAACAGACCGGTTAATGAAGCAGATAGATAAGGTTGGAGTGGAGGAGGTTTAGAGTTAAGAATTTAGAGTTTAGAATTAAGAATTGCTTTTGTGATGCAAATTGATGCATCTTTTGTTTTCGATGAAATATTTTAATAATAATATTATCAATATGAATGTTATTCAAAAACAGGTAAATGATTTCATGGAATATCTAGGAACTTCTGATTCAAAAGTTTTTATCCAAAAGGTTCGTGATGAATTACAAGATTATCACAAAACAGTGCATAAGCTGGAATTTTTGCAACGAGTAAGTTATATAATGAAGATTAGGTTTGATGAACATACTACACATTGTTTAGAAAAAGCATCTGGAGAAGAATGTGATATGGATGATTTTTATGAAGCGAGTCTATTTTTTCTTCAAAATGAAATTGATGAGGTTGATAAAAGTATAGAAAAAACGGAATTTACTTGTGAAGAGAAGTTAAGGGCAGATGAGGCAATAAATCAAATTCTAAAAAACACAAACTAATTGATAAGCATTAGTCAATTTACTTATGATGATCTCATGGAAGAAATTGAACAACTTAAAAATTATTATTTCCTCTCTAAAAAGACCTGGATGCAATTACTAGTTGGGAAAGTTACCGAAATGGTTGCTGGTGGAATAATAAGTGAAACTATCAGTAAGGAATTGATTAATGGTGTTAATGAAGCGTATCCCTTATTATTAAATCACAAAATGTAGTTCTCGAAAAGGTGTTCTAAATAATGCAAAACCTATTTGTTTTGATTGCTTTCATAAATGATAATATGGAGTTTGGAGGAGGAGATAAGGGTAGTAGAGGGGGTGAATGGTGAGTGGTGAATGGTTAATGGGGAATGGGGAATTGTTGTATGGGTTGATAAAAGAAGAAATAGGAATAATTGAAAAAGCATAACCTACATAAAGCGGAAAGCAACTTGGTGGAAAAGATACTTTCACAAAGCATAACGCTTGGCGATATGGTGAGTGGTGTTTCTTATGGCTGTGCATCAGGACTTGATGATCTATTCATTTTGTCCGGTTCAACGATGGACAGTTTAAAAAACGGTTACCAAGCATATGTATTACTGGAAAGGAAAGCGTTGAGGTATGCTGTTTTTCATCCTTCGATAGCTGCTTATGCGTCACCACAAATAACTGACAGATACATCATTTGCCCTTATGAAAACAATGGCGAACTGATGACTGAAAGCTGCTTTAAGGAAAAGTATCAAAATGCCTATCACTATTTGTATAAAAATAGGAAAAGGTTGCAAGCTAGAGCCCACTGCGAGCAGTGGTATGCATACAGTTCACCAAGGA
>JANPHE010000109.1:0-8216 GCA_031424295.1 Segetibacter sp.
TATTGATGCATACTTCAAAGATAAAAAACCATATAAAATTGTATTCAGAAATAATTTAAATGGAACACTCTCTCCTATTCAGCAAGTAAACAGTGAAGACCTAAAGGTACGAGGATTTATTTGGAATGATGATAAGAGGCCAAAGACAAAATTTGATTTGTTGGGAAATTGATTGCTGCCATCCTTTATCATTTGAGAACTTCAGTTTTCATGGTTATTATTGTACTGCTGTTTAGAGAACTATACAATATGTTATAAATGCTGCATGTAATTGGTATGTAATGATAAAAGTATTCATCAGAACCTTCATCAATCCTTTATCCGAGTTCTTCAATGATAGCCGAGCAATTGGCATTTCGTTGCTTGCAAGTACTGTTCTATCCCTATTAATAACCAATACTTTTGGAGGCAATCTTTATACAGCATTTTGGAAAACAGGCATTAACATCGACTGCACTTTCATTCATCTTCCTCATACCTTGGTCCATTGGATTAATGATGGATTAATGACTTTATTTTTTTTCCTTGTCGGTATGGAAATAAAGCGGGAATTATTACATGGTGAACTATCATCGACAAAGCAGGCTTTGCTACCTGCCGCCGCTGCATTAGGAGGAATGTTGGTACCTGCATTTATTTACTTGTTATTTAATTTTCAAAATGCATTCATAGGTGGGTGGGGAATTCCCACAGCTACAGATATAGCATTTTCGTTGGGAGTTGCATCTTTGCTTGGAAAAAAAGTACCCTTAAGTTTAAAGATTTTTCTTACTGCCCTAGCCATTATAGATGACCTAGGCGCCATTTTAGTCATTGCTTTATTCTATGGAGAAATGGTCCATTGGATGTATCTATTCTCAGCTATTTTCACAGCCATTTTTATTTATCTAATCAATATAATAACTCGAAAATTTGGGTTTGTACAAATATTGCTAGGAATAGTACTATGGTATTTTACTTACAATTCCGGCATTCATCCAACCATTAGTGGGGTGGTTTTTGCATTTTTGGTTCCAATAAAATATTTGGCAACCTATGAAAACAAGATTCATCACCAAGTATATTTCATCATATTGCCATTGTTTGCTCTTGCAAATACCGCAATCATTTTTCCGGGGAAAGGGATTGAAATTCTCAACAATTCCATGCCAATAGGAATAATGTTGGCACTTTCTATAGGCAAACCAATTGGAATAACCATAGCAAGCTGGATTTTAGTAAAATCAAAAATGTCTGCACTTCCTAATGGCACAAACTGGAGTCAAATGATTGGCGCAGGCCTATTGGCAGGTATAGGTTTTACGATGTCAATTTTTATTGCAACATTGGCATTTAGTTCAGAAGCATCAATTGATACTGCAAAAATTGCGATCTTGTTAAGTTCGTTTTTTTCTATGATTGCTGGCTATAGTTGGTTATACTTTTCAGACAACCAATTAAGAAGAAAGAAGCACTATTAGAATACTTGTATAAGTAAAATAAGCATTGCAGAAAGCCAGAAAATAATATAGCTAAAGAAATTTTGTTGCTTCTTTTTTTGTTTACTTCTTGAATCAGAAGTCCATATAATATCAAATTCAGGGAAATACATAAGGAACATGTAATGATCTCGTTCAGTTTTATGGCTTAGAAATAAAACAGTTTTAATAGTAGCAAGTAAAGCTATTAATAAGCTAATCCCTATAATCAATATTTCTACTGCAGCACCCACCATGATTATATCATTTTTTCCATAACGAATTATAAATCTCATTTATTATGGTTTAAACGCACTCACTCGTATTTTTGCAACAAATAAGTAATAATGGCAGAGGATTTAACCATAAAATCAGGATCGAAAGCGGATCAATATCTATCACTTATACCTCAAATTGAAGGATTATTGTACGGCGAACTTGATCTGATTGCCAATATGGCCAATGTAGCTGCTGCACTCAAAGAACAGTTTGGATGGTTATGGGTAGGATTTTATCTGGTAAAAAATGATGAATTGGTGTTAGGCCCTTTCCAAGGTCCGGTTGCGTGTACCAGAATAAAAAAAGGAAGGGGCGTTTGCGGAACTGCATGGCAACAAGCCCAAACCCTTATTGTACCCGATGTAGAAAAATTTCCAGGCCATATTGCTTGCAGTAGCCTTTCTATATCCGAGATCGTCATTCCAATATTCAAAAATGATGAGGTAATTGCAGTTTTGGATGTTGATAGCATTAGCTACAATCATTTCGATTCTGTTGATGCCCAAAATCTTCAAAAAATTGTTGCGTTAATAAACTTTTAGCCAAACTCATTTCATCAAATTATCTATTTCAAGTGCAAAACGTTCTCTTGTTAGCTGAAAATTGAAAAATTGGTAGTAATTTTTTGAATGATCCAGGAAAATGGAGGCCGGTATTGCCCCATTCCATTTGGGTTCTAATTCGGGGATGAATTTATCAGCATTGGTCTCATACAAAAAAACAACTTCACCTTTATAGCCTTGCTTTTTTACAAATGCAGTTAGTTTTTTCGGGAATGCTTCCGGAAAATCAAGGCTTACCAATAATAATTTTACAGGTGCATTTTTAGCAGCAATAATACTATCAAAATAGGCTAATTCCCGCACACAAGGTCCACACCATGTTGCCCAGAAATTGACAATCAAAGGTCCATCAGAAGAATCGATGATTGCTTTGATCTGTTTAGCGGATAGCTTTTTTATGGGAGCTAAATTTTGGGCTTTCACAATTAAGGTAGAGCCAAAACATAACAATAATGTTAAAATGATTTTTTTCATGCGTCGCTTTCAGGTAAATCCTGCTCTTTAAAACCCCATTCAGTTAATAATTGCGTACTTCTTTCTGCCGAAAAGGAAGGTTGGTTAAAATGTCCGGCATTACTTTTTTGTCTGAATGCTTCATAAATACTTACCGCACAAGCCACAGAAATATTTAAGCTTCTAATTATGCCAATCTGAGGAATAACGAAATTTCCATCTGCTAAAGCTCTTACCTCCTCGCTAACACCAAACGTTTCATTGCCAAACACCAAAGCAATGCTCTGTGTAAAATCAATATCATACAAACCTAAGGAGTCGTCTGCAAGGTGCGTGGTATAAATCTTATCATACTGTTCTCTTAACTCATCAAAACATTGATGTACATCTGTGTACTGATGCATTGTAACCCATTTGCGTGCACTTGAACTACTTTTAAATCCCCACTCTCTTACAGGTGCAACTCTTGTATTTATGGTGTACATATCCTGAATACCTACCGAATCGCAAGTACGCATAACGGCAGATACATTGTGAGGGTCAAATACATTTTCTAATACAACTGTAAGGTTGCTTTGCCTTTTATTTAATACTGATATAAGTTTATCTTTTCTTTCGGGTGTCATGAAGTAAATTCAATGACAAAGGTGGGATTGTGTTAGGTACTTTCAAAAAAAGTTATTCTCTTCTTTTGTAAAGGCTTTCAGCAAATGAAAATAATGGGAGTAAACGTGACATTAGTTTAAGGTGTCATCTTTTTCGATTCTTTACAAAATGCTGAGTATTAACCTAAAACATACCAAATAGCTCATCAAGAAAAATTACGAGTAAGTCAAAAAAAGAGGTAACCTGACTAAGTACTTTATGACAAATTAATACTCCCAAAACTCCCTTCATCCAGAATCTGGCACCAGCAATACAACCATTCATTATCACTTTACCAATTCCAAATCTCAACCATTACTCAGAATTGTTTATTTTTATCGTTTACAAAAATTTTTATTCAAATAAAAAATAACGATAGCCAAATGAAATACGCTCCGCTACAGAATTATATTAATGGACATTTTGTTCCATCAGGCTCTTCCCGCACATTGCTGGTTATTTCTCCTCTTGATGGCAACGTTTTATCGGAGGTACCCATGTCGACCAATGAAGATTTGAACAAGGCTGTAGAAGCAGCCCGGAATGCGTTCCTCAAATGGTCAAAAACACCCATTAAAGAACGAGTGCAGGTATTTTTTCGATATAAAACGCTTCTGGAAAAAAACATGAAAGAACTGGCAGAATTGGTTCAGGAAGAAAATGGGAAAACATATGGAGAGGCAATAGCTGAAGTAGAAAAAAGCATTGAGTTAACAGAGTTCGCTACATCGTTACCACAATTAGTGACAGGAGAAATTTTAGAGGTAAGCAGAGGGGTTGAATGCAGAACAGAGCATGTTCCTTTGGGTGTAGTTGCTTCCATAGTTCCATTCAATTTTCCAAGCATGGTACCCAACTGGACATTGCCAAATGCAATAGCATTGGGCAACTGCATGATCATGAAACCTTCTGAAAAAGTTCCCTTGAGTTGCGGACGAATTGCAGAATTACTGAAAGAAGCCGGATTACCCGATGGGGTTTTCAACATTGTACATGGAGACGTAGAGATTGTAGAAGCTATTTGCGATCATCCGGGCATTGAGGCAGTTTCATTTGTTGGCTCAACTAAAGTAGCCAAGATTGTTTATCAAAGATCAACTTCGAACTACAAAAGATGCCTTGCATTGGGCGGTGCCAAAAACCATTTGTTGGTCATGCCTGATGCTATTCCGGGAATGACTGCACAAAACGTAGCTGCTAGTATGAGTGGCTGTGCAGGACAACGTTGTATGGCAGCATCCGCTATGGTGGGTGTTGGAAATGTAGACCACATCATTGCTAAAATTTGCGATGAAGCAAGAAAAATTATCCCTGGAGAAAATCTTGGGGCAGTGATCAATAAAGAAAGCAAAGAAAAAATTGAAAGGTATATAACAGAAGCAGAAACGGAAGGCGCCAAAATATTGGTTGACGGAAGAAACGCAAAAGTTGCAGGCAAAGAAAATGGGACCTATGTAGGCCCTACTGTTATTGATTATGTAACAACTGAAATGTCTGTGGCCAAAGAAGAGATATTTGGGCCGGTCATCAGCATTATGCGTACCAATACAGTGGATGAAGCCCTAGCTATTGAAAATGCCAACCCTTATGGCAATGCCGCATCTGTATTTACCCAAAACGGTGGCGTGGCCAGATACATCATTGAAAATGCAAGCGCAGGAATGATAGGTGTAAATGTAGGTGTGCCTGTACCAAGAGAACCCTTCAGTTTTGGAGGCTGGAATGAAAGTAAGTTTGGTGTAGGTGATATTACCGGCAAAAGTTCAATTGAGTTTTGGACTAAGCTAAAAAAGAGTACAACCAAATGGAACGCAGAAGCTGGTGTGAATTGGATGAGTTAACCCAAAACCCCAAAGGGGTGACATTAATCTGGCCATATGTCAAGTACATTTTCACAAATATATATTCAATACGTATTTGCCGTAAAGGGTAGAATGAATTTAATAAAGCCAGAATTTCAAGAAGAATTGTACAAATATGTTGCAGGTATAGTAGAAGGAAAAGAACAAAAATCGTTAGCCGTTAATGGAATAGAAGACCATATACATGTATTGGTTGGATTAAAACCTGCTATGAGGATATCAGATTTGGTGAGAGATATTAAAAATAATTCCAGCAATTTTATAAATGAGAAAGGTTTTTTAAACCAAAAGTTTTCATGGCAAGAAGGATACGGAGCATTTTCATATTCGCAATCTAATTTTGGTAAAGTGATTGACTATATTAAAAATCAAAAAGAACATCATCAAAAGAAAACGTTTCAACAAGAGTACAAGAGTTTTTTGAAAAAATTTGATATTCCGTTTGAAGAAAAATATTTGTTTGAGTTTTATGATTGAGTTGTAGTATTGGTAAGCAAAAGTTTGCGTGTTTCTAATTTCACCCCTACGGGGTTTGGTTGATTATTCTAGCGGAGATGTTATATTAATTTCATCCCTTTGGGATTGTAGAAAAGGCTGGGTTTGGCTTGGTAATATGTTGAATGGTTGGCATTAAGTTTATCCTAATTTCACCCATCAGGGGTTTGATTTAGGATTTATGTAGTGCTTAGTATAGCAATTTCATCCTTTTGGGATTGCGTTTAAGATATAAGGGGGAAATGAGTAGAATAACATTTTATATTCAAATTTATTATCAAAATAAAAAGAACACTAAAATAAGCCCATAGGGCTGACATTAATCTAGAAAATAACAAGAGAAATTTTTCAAATAAAACCCCGAAGGGGTGACATTAAAATCAGTATTTAAAAACATAATTATGCCAGAAACATCAACAGCCTCAAAATTATCTGAAACTAAAAGCTCCCTTTCAGCCGAAAGCGAAGAAATAATTCAAGACAATCTTGATTACACATTATTTTCCTGGAGTAAACAAAAAGGTATTAGTCCGATTGCGGTAAAGTATGGCGAAGGTGTTTACCTCTATGATTATGAAGGCAAGCGCTATATTGATTTTTCATCGGGATTGATGAATGTAAACATTGGTCATGGTAACCAAAGAGTAACCCAGGCTGTAGTGGAGCAAATGCAACAAATAGCTTACGTAACGCCAAGTTGTGCTACCAAAGCAAGGGGAGATTTAGGCAAAAAACTCGCTGAGATTTGTCCCGGCGATCTCAACAAAGCTTTCTTCACTTTGTGTGGTGCAACGTCAATTGAGAATGCTATTAAGCTATCAAGAATGTACACAGGTAGGCATAAAGTATTGGCTCGTTATCAATCTTATCACGGCTCTACCTATGGTGTGATGAGCGCAGGTGGTGACCCACGCAAATTACCTGCTGATTCGCAACAAGCACCTAACTTTGTACATTTTGATCTACCCTACCAATATCGCTTTGAATATGGAGAAGATAATCTGCTAAAAGATGCCGTTGCATCTTTGGAACGGATAATTGCTTATGAAGGACCCGCTAATATTGCCGCCATCATGTTAGAAGGTCAATCAGGTTCTTCTGGCTGTTTTTTGTACCCAAACGGCTATTTAAAAGCAGTAAGAGAAATATGTAACAAGCATGGTATTTTAATGATCATTGACGAAGTAATGAGTGGCTTCGGTCGAACCGGCAAATGGTTTGGTTTTGAGCATCACGGTATTGTGCCTGATATGATTGCGATGGCTAAAGGATTGACTTGTGGTTATCTCCCTTTTGGCTGCCTTATGGTGAGCGATAAAATAGCATCTAAATATGATGATCAAATGTTGGCTATTGGCCTCACCTACTCTGCCCATCCTGTGGCTTGCGCTGCTGCATTGGAGGTATTGCACATTTATGAAGATGATAACCTGATTGAAAATGCCCAGTTAATGGGTGAATATCTTGATAAGCGGATAGTAGAAATGAAAACGCAACATCCATCAATTGGTGATTGGAGAAATAAAGGACTGTTGGGTTGCTTGGAATTGGTAAAGAATAGAAAAACAAAAGAACCATTTGCCCCTTTCAATGCCAAGCCTGATGAAATGGTGGTAATGAATAAAATAGCTGCAAAAATTAAGGATCTCGGTATGTACACTTTTGTGAGGTGGGGTTTTATTTTTATTGCTCCACCGTTGTGTGTTACCAAAGAACAGTTAGAAGAAGGATTGGCGATTATTAGTGAGGCTTTGAAAATTGCAGATGCGGAAGTGTTTTGAAAATGAAGAATTAAGAATTGAAAATTATGAATGAAACAAAAGATAATGTCATTCTTCAAAGATCTTATGCTTTTGCGTTAGACGTAATTAAATTATATGAAGAATTGGCAGAACAGAAAGAGTTTATTTTATCAAAGCAATTATTGAGAAGCGGAACTTCAATCGGTGCAAATGTTCACGAAGGTGTCGCAAGCGAAAGTAAAAAGGACTTCATCCATAAATTGAGTGTAGCATTAAAAGAAGCGAATGAAAGGCAGTACTGGCTGAACTTACTTATAGATAGTGATTACATTTCTTTTGAGTCATTCAAAACAATTAATGAGAGATGCGAAGAACTTATAAGAATTCTCAATAGCATCATCATTACTACCAAACAGCGTTACTTTTCATACATTCTAACTACTAAATTCTAAATTAATAATTATTGAATTCATCCCTCTACAGCGAAGATCTAGCTCCTATTCCAATGCACAAACGCACCTGGAATAGTTGGAACTATGCTGCATTGTGGATTAGTATGAGTTTGTGTATTCCTACCTACATGCTTGCAAGCTCCTTGATTGGTGGAGGAATGAACTGGTGGCAGGCAATTCTCACTATTTTTCTAGGAAATACTATTGTACTCATTCCCATGATTTTAAATGGACATGCCGGTGCTAAATATGGTATTCCATTTCCTGT
>JANPHE010000110.1:0-6274 GCA_031424295.1 Segetibacter sp.
AAGACATTGACAGCAACCGCTTTGTTATTTTCTATCTATCTAATCAAACCTGCACCTTTTTGTATTTTGGATGAGGTAGATGCACCCTTGGATGATGCAAACGTGGGCAAGTTTACCAAAATGATCAAGCAGTTTAGCGAGAACAGTCAGTTTATTATTGTAACCCACAACAAGCAGACCATGAGTACAGTGGATGTGATATACGGCGTTACCATGCAAGAACCGGGAGTAAGCAGGTTGGTTCCTGTTGACTTCAGGGGATTGGCCGATACGCCACCGAGTAGTAAGCAAGTGGTGGTAGGTTAGTTAAAAATAATCCGCAATATTAAATATTGTAAACAGCGTATGCAGCAATGCATGCGCTTTTTTTGTTGCTATACAACCATGTATTTTCTATAATGATGAATAAAATACATTTATGTGGGTGGTTGGAGTACTACTAATTGTTGTTTTCTGTATGGCTTGAGTTTCGTTTGCCACGAATACACGAATATTTTTTTTCGCAAATGCATTCCTTGATTTCATTTGTGCATTCGTGGCAACCATTTAAAACTACCAAATTTCATTCGCGGCTACCATCTCAACTATATTCAGTGGCTTACTTTTAGTATAAACTAAACAATAAGTATACAGTACTGTTGTACTATTGACTTTTAAAGCATCCTTTCACTTTATGAATATATTATCCACTTCTAATGGAACTAATTGAGTTCACCAATAAAGGACTTTACTGTACGCAGGGCAACTTTTATATTGACCCGTGGAAGCCTGTTGATAAAGCATTGATCACCCATGCACACAGCGACCATGCCCGTGTGGGATCAAAAGCCTACCTATGCCATACTTTCACCAAGCCATTGCTTCAGCTTCGATTAGGCAACAATCCTTATGAAACCATTGATTGGGGTGAAGCAATCTTTATAAATGGTGTGAAAGTATCTTTCCACCCGGCTGGTCATATTATTGGGTCTTCGCAAGTAAGGCTAGAATACAATAATGAAGTCTGGGTTTTTAGCGGAGATTACAAAGTGATTAATGATGGAATCAGTGGGCAATTTGAACCTGTTCCGTGCAATACTTTTATCACAGAGTCTACATTTGGACTACCCATCTACAAATGGCCAACAACGCAACAGATCAATAGCGATATACAGCAATGGGTGATCAAAAATCAATCATTGGGCATTAACAGTGTTATTATAGCTTATAGCCTCGGCAAAGCACAGCGGGTATTAAAAGCCATAGGCGAAGTCACTCAGAATATCTTTGCTCATGGGGCCATTTACAATGTTCATGAAACATTGGTACAGGTTGGATGGGAACTACCTATCATGAAACGTGTACAACCAGATACAAAGAAAGTAGACCTGGCAGGCAGTGTTGTTATTGCACCACCTAGTGCAGTTGGTACGACATGGCTAAAAAGATTTGTGCCTTATCAAATAGGTGTCTGCAGTGGTTGGATGCAGGTGCGAGGCAATGCCCGACGAAAGAATGTAGATGCAGGTTTTGTGATGAGTGACCATGCGGATTGGGATGGTTTGCTGGAAGCAATCAAATCCACAAGTGCAGAAAAAGTTTTTACCACACATGGGTACTCGGCTGTACTAAGTAGGTACTTAAATGAAATAGGCATTGCATCCGCAGAAGTAACAACCGAATACGGTAATGAGGAAGAAGGCTCAACAATAGAAAAAGATATTACCGAAGATACGGTATTGAAAAATGAATAACCAACAACCTCAAATAGCTTCAACAAAAGACCCTTCAATTGTAGAGGGAAATGTAGAGATGCATACATCAGGCTTTAGCTTGTTTGCCGAACTCGTGCAGGTACTTGGTACAAGTACTAAAACATCGGCTAAGCTTGCAGCACTTATCCAATATTTTTCGGCAGCCGACGACAAAGACAAAGTATGGGTAATAGCATTGTTCACCGGTCGTAGACCAAAGCGGGCTATCAATACCACTCAGCTGGTATCGTGGGCTATAGAACTCGCTAACTTACCCGGGTGGCTTTTTGGCGAAAGCTATCATTCGGTTGGTGACTTAGCAGAAACAATTTCTTTGCTGCTTCCACAATCCAATGATCAAAACAGTAACAATAATCAGCCATTGCATTATTATATCGAGGTGTTTGCTCAAATTGGAAAGCAAGAGGAAAGTATCAAAAAGCAGTTCATTTTAGACTCGTGGAAAGGTATGAAGCGGCAGGAAGTTTTCGTCTTTAATAAGTTGATAACAGGTGCTTTCCGAATAGGGGTTTCGCAAAAAATGATGGTCAATGCACTGGCTAAGTTTACCAACCTCGAAGCCTCGGTGATCGCCCATCGCATCAGCGGCATTTGGGATCCTGTTACCACTATTTTCGCCGATCTTTTCAACGATCATCCGTCAAATGTTGACTACTCTAAACCCTATCCTTTTTACCTGGCTTATGCACTTGATGCTGACCCTCATACATTGGGCGATCCATCGGATTGGCAGGTGGAGTGGAAGTGGGATGGTATTCGTGGGCAATTGATCAAACGCAACAATCAATTGTTTGTTTGGAGTAGGGGAGAAGAACTAGTGACAGATAAGTTTCCCGAATATGAAGGGTTGAAAGAATTATTACCCGATGGCATTGTGTTGGATGGTGAAATCATTCCAAGCCGGGGTAACAAGCCTTTGCCATTTGCGCTTATGCAAACCCGCATAGGCAGAAAAAATATTACAAAAAAACAACTGCAGGAAGTGCCCATTACTTTTTATGCTTACGACATGCTCGAGTACAATTTTGAAGACTGGCGTCAAAAGCCTTTGCACGAAAGAAGGCAGCAGTTAGAAATTATTGTCAACTCATTACAATCACCTACCATCATCCTTTCACCGATCGTAAACTTCGACACCTGGAAACAGTTGGAGGAACTAAGAGAAACCTCAAGAGAACAGGTAGCAGAAGGGTTTATGATCAAGCGAAAATTGAGCACTTACCAGGTAGGTCGCAAGGTGGGCGATTGGTGGAAGTGGAAGATTGATCCATTGGTAATAGACTGCGTAATGATATATGCAGAGAAAGGATCGGGCCGCAGAAGCAACTTATATACAGCCTATACATTTGCCGTGAGGGATGGTGATAAACTTGTTGCTTTTACAAGGGCTTACAGCGGACTTACCGATGAAGAGTTCAGGCAAGTAGATACTTTTGTAAAGCGTAATGCCATAGAAAAGTTTGGCCCTGTTCGTACTGTAAAGCCCGAACTGGTTTTTGAAATTGCCTTTGAAGGACTAGCTGCAAGCAAACGCCACAAGAGTGGTGTAGCACTTCGTTTTCCACGCATCAACAGATGGCGCCAAGACAAAAAGCCTGAGGAAATTAATACCTTAGAAGACTTGAAAAAAATGTTGGAGGTCTATGGGAAGTAGGGAGTGGTGAATGGTCAATTGTGAATTGTTAATGGTTAATGGAGCGAGAGTATTTATTTTGGTGAATGTTTAGCCTTACGTCTTTCTTCAAAATATTTTTTTATTTCTTCAAATGTCATATCTTTTATGTCAATGCTAATTTTGTCTCTTACTTCACGCATAAACTTGACAGCTTTAAAGTCTTTAATAATGTTTTCGTTATTCTTCATTTGTTATAATTTCTTTTGGTGAACGAATATCAATTTGAGAATATCCCAATTTTAAATTAACGGCATTGTAGCCACGAATTCTAAAAATGTTTACAATGTGTTTAAAGTTCCAACTTATTAAAATGTCTGCTTTATTAATTGTTGCCAATGCAATGTGAAAGCAGTCCTCTCGGCTTGTTTTACCAACAACTCCTTCGGAAATATATGTGTCTGCGAGTTTGACAGCTTCCTCTGTTAGACTAACTTTTTTAATTAGCAAACTTGGAATAGATTCAAGCAAAATTCTTACCTGTTCGGGAGCATTTAAAAGTTCTTCTTCGGTAACCGACGAATACATAATTTCATATTTCCGAGTTTCTATATTTTCAAAGAGAATTCTTGTTTCTTTTTCAAATTCTAAATCAAAATATCCGCCAATTACAGATGTATCAACATATAAAGTAAGTCTTTTACTTTCCATTTAGCGAATTTACAAAAAAGTTCAATATTGCCGAAGTATTAAGTAGAAGCGTACCAACCTATAGAATCTAGCTACGCTTCATTTAAATTAAAACTAGCTAAGAGATAATCTTTTAGGAAAAATATAAAAATTGGCTATTAACCTTTTATTCACTAACATTAAAAATGAACTTTTGGCTCATTTGATATGTCACTTGTTTACCGAAGTAAGTGGCGGGTTTCCATTTGTTCGCTTTCGTCATCAATTTTATAACTTCTGTACCTGCTCCAAAACCAGGATCTTCCGCAATTTTCAGATCACTAACACGTCCGTATTTATTTATGATAAAATGGCACATAACTACATAAATACCTTTTGGCGCTCCTTCAGATGCAAGTTTATTTGAGTTTAAGTTTTTACTAATAAAATTTCTCCAAGCTCTATTGGTAGCATCTCCTTCAAAAAATGGTTTAGTCCCACCTAATAAAAAAACTGTATCATTATTGTTGATATAAAATTTTGAAGAGTCCTGGTTTGTAATAGTTGTATAAGTTTCGACTTTAATATTCCTAGTTGTTAGGAAAATTGCATCTTTCATATCGTCATAAAAACCGTTTCGCCTTCTTGTTGTGTTTTTCCTAAACACCATTATTTTCAAAATAGCAGAATCTGGAATTTTTAAAAGCTGTTCATAAGTAGCAAGTTGGTTATTTATTTTTATTATCCATCTTTCGGGTTTCACAAATTCATTTTCACATACCTCACTAATCAACGATGTGTTGTTTTGAGCTTTACTTTGAATAAATAACAAAAGTGTAAAGCAGGTAATCATTGTTCTTAATATTGATCTCATAATTGTTTCTTTGGATGAAAATAATTACAAATATTGGTGTGATGGACTTTTATGGTATTCTTTTAAATATGGTTGTTTAAATAAGTGTTTGTGGTGTTGTTTATTAGTTCATGTTATGCGTTTGCCCCAGTTTCACCTAAACTTTTGTTGTCAGGAAAAAGTCTGTTTAATAGTTTTTCAAACAAGGGTATTGTCCAAATAAAGACGGATACTCCAAAAATGTTGAATAGCACATGGGCATTTGCCAATGTCCTTTCGATGGATGCATCGCCACTTATTTTTTCAACCAAATTAACGAATGGATAAAATAATATTAACCCCAGTGTGATGGATAATAGATTAAATGTAACGTGGAATAAACCGGTTTTCAATGCCTGACGACTTCCTTTTATTGTTGCTAGTAAAGTGTCGCTACACGTACCCAACTCTGCACCAAGCATAACGGCTACCCCGCCCATTAAACTTAAAAATCCTTTTTTCGTTAAAACTATTGCCATACCAACAGTAGCAGAAGAAGATTGTATAACGAGTGTTACAATCATTCCAATTAAAGCCCCCATTATAGGATTTTCAGTTTTTTTCATCCACTCTGCAAAGAAGGCATCGTTTTTAAGTGGTTCAACTGCATTTTCCATAGTAAACAATCCGAAAAATAACACCCCAAAATATAAGATTACTTTACCAACATTATTAATTTTTTCAGATTTTGAAATAAACAATAACAAGAAACCAAGTAGTAGCAGAATAGGTGAATATTTACCAACATCCATTGCAATAATTTGGCTGCTAATGGTTGTACCGATGTTTGCACCCAATACAATACCCATTGCTTGTCTAAATGTCAATATTTGAGAATTAACCAAAACAATTGTAATAATAATGACTGCCGATGATGAGTCTAAAAGTGTGGTAACGATAATGCCAACAAGTAAACCACTGAATGTGTTGGACGTAAATTTTTGTATCCATTTATTTGCCCTGTCTCCAACAATTGATCGAACTGTCTCCGATAAATTGTTTACCGCAAACAAGAATAAAACTAGTCCACCAAGAATTGAAAGTAAAATTTCCGTCATTACTTAATAGGTTTAAATATTTAAAAAATAAACTTATTCTATTATAAAGTACTTAATAAGTTTCACACAAATTGCCGAATAGTTAAATTCCTACAAATGTAAATAAACATTGTATATCATCTTTGTAAGGTATAAAAACCCCTCCGTTCGTAGGGGTATTTCTTCTTCATTTTTGTAGTTTTTCGCGACTGTTTGTGGTTCTTTGCGATCATTCTCCCTTTTCATCATTTGCAGTAGAAAAAACAACTTCAAAACGAAAAAAATTCAACAACTTCCTTCCCACATTTTC
>JANPHE010000111.1:0-24500 GCA_031424295.1 Segetibacter sp.
TAGCAATGCTATCCATAGCACACGTATAAAAGTCGCCTAACATTATATTTGTTCTATTTTTTAAAGGAGTGTTTGCTGATTCTTCCAGAAATTTATTCAGCCGTTTAGAACTTTCTTCACGTAATACATCAAAACTTCCCCATCTGGTTTTTATAGAAGGAACCGGATTGCTTTTCAACCAATTTGCATTGGCATACAAATAAAAATTATCACCCGGTTTTATGGATATATCCATATTAATTTTGTCAATAAATTTTGTTGGTTTTTTTTTGGGTTTTTTATCTCCGCCTCCAGCAAAACATTCAGCGGCAAAAATTAAAAGGATAAAGGATAGGCAACCGTAAATTTTTTGATACATAAAATTTTATTATTAAGATGTAAGGAAATATAAAGCAATGTAGGAAAGATATTATGTACCGAATACAATTTAATATACTTTTATTTGAAAAATTTTAAACATATTTGATGTGTGCAACAACCGTGTGACGAAATTACTTAAACATAAAATGCTTATTAAAGGCATTTTTATCCTATGACTGCTGAGTAATAGCCTTGGATCTCGCTTTAGTAATGTGAGATTAGTTCTTTCGTTTTTCATCAACTACTTATATATTAGGCAATGCAGAAAGTAACGAAAACTTTATCGGTATAATATCTAATTTAGTACTTAACTATTTAAAATTTGACTTTTTATATCACAACATTGTACGTTTAGGGCATTTACCTTTTCCTCAAAGTACCGCTCATGGTGTTTCAAAAAAGAGTGTCAAATTTCTACTTTTTACATGACTTAAATGAACGAATGTTAAGCCCTGAAGGACATTCATTTTTTGCTCTTTTTTTTGATATATACAATGAGAATGCAATTTTCTATTCATTAATAATTAAAAGATAATTTTCCCAACCACAAATAGTATTTGTCTTCACTTGTTATTAATCCTGATATAGCAACTTTTCATGCGCTCCCTCGTTCTATGGAAGCATATAAGTAAAAGAATAAGTAACCAGATAATTTCTCGATCGATGAAAGTCTGTAACCAGTTAAGCTAACTATTGATTATTGTTACAACAAGCATTTTGTTATTGTTACTTGCATTAAAGGGTTCTACAACGAATGAGGCCCGATTGCTACTTCGGAAAAATATAGAAGATACAAAACGAAAAGAAGTACCCAATATTCTTGATCTAAATGCTGCGGATATTAAAAGCTACCATTTTGACTACAGTGTTTGGGATCAAGTTCCTAAATTTATTTTGAAGAAAAAAATTATAGTTGGGCGGAAAAATAACTAAGGGCTCCATTGGCAAATTTCTATTTTTATTAGCCACAATCTCCGAATACTACTGAGCTGTATAAGTTTACAGGATACAATTTTTATAAGGACTTTTCTTTTTTACTGAGAATAGTGTGGATTTTGCCAGTAATAAAGGTGCTGTTTATATTAATAACAGGCTGTTGTTTGAAATGAATACACAGGATAATCTACAGATTGAATGAACAGCATATATTGGGTTTACCAACTCAGAATTCAATGCAATTTTCCTAGGTTTAAATGAAGGCTTATTAAATCTTAAAGGCTCTAATTTATAAGCAACATAAAACTTATTGTCAATAAAAATCAATCTACGAATAATGCTTTTAAAGAAATGAACAAGCTAAATGGACCAGATAATTTTGGGATAGCTGTTGGTATCAGTTTTTAATCATTAACTATAGAAAGATAAATCCATTGTGCAAATACACTGGACCAATTTTTATATTTCTACGGAAATAATTGTCGAACAAATTCCTATGTCGTCTTTTGTTGCCGGCTGATTAGTTTTTATCATGCTTAACGATTGTAAATCACGAAACAAGGTCTGATTTGTTCATCATGTAAATAAAAGAGATTACCTTAAGATTGATATTTAAGCTAAATCCATTGCTTATTTTTGCAGCAACGATAATTCAAAAGTGCTTGAATACTGTGCACAGAAGAGCTTTTGTAATAAAGAAATTATCCCGGCAAATTATTTTATGAGCAATCAAAAAATTCAGATTTTAGAAACATTAATAATCATTTCTTTGTACGTTATCGCCTTTTTTGTTACTAAAACGATTATCAACAAGGCATTAAAGACCACCCAATTGCAGCGGGCAAGGATAAGAATCATAATAAATGCTGTTCACCTTTTTACCACAATTGGTGGTGTAATACTGATAGCAGGTATTTGGGGCCTAAAACAACATGAGATTGCAGTATTCGTAAGTACCATTCTGACTGCTTTGGGAATTGCATTTTTTGCTCTGTGGTCATTGTTGTCTAATGTCACTTCAAGTGTTCTGTTGTTCTTTAACCATCCCGTAAAATTAGGCGACAACATAAAAATAATGGATAAAGACTATCCTTTTGAAGGAGAAGTCACCTAGTTGACTTATTTTTTTATTCATCTTAAAACTAAATCAGGAGAGATAATAACTATTCCAAACTCATTGTTGATAGAGAAGCCAATTGCAATACTAAAAGACAGCACAGAAGATCCAGGCAATTTGTAATACAGAGTTTCTTTATGCTTTGTTTTTTGAAATAATTAATTCTCCGTAAGGCTTAATTTTTTCTAGCAATCCCTATCGTTTTCAGTGTAAATTTGGCATCACTAACCACCTAAAAATTCGAGTATTGGAGGTGTGTAATTACATGATAGATGTACAGTAAAGACAGCACTCGATGGTTTATATCTACATCAAACTGACCCCAAAAATAATTTAACAGTCCACGTTGCAGATTTGTACAATTCAAGATTAATTGTTTTCCCGTTTGAAAGGATCACAAATAGCTTAGCAGGAAATTTGGTTAGTAAATAGCTTACAGAATATTTTTTAGCCGTTGAATAAGTTGAAAGTTTTCGGATATTGAAATCTTCTGATGAAATCAATTCAGTAACCGTTAATATTGGCCCGGGGCTTCCATTTAGTGAAATCGCAGTGCCATCCGGTGAACCTGCTGTTATAGTTTCAATTGTAATTGTATTCCCACTTTCGTCCGAAGGTATTACATCATACATGTCAAATGCTGCTGTACTCCTGAAAGTATAGGTAGTATATTGCTTTCCTTTAAACTCATCACCACTCCAGAATCCTTTTATAACACTATCGCTTAATCCTGTTCTGGTATAATGTGTTTCACCTTTTCCTTCTTTTAATCCATCCTGAAAATTTCCAACGTGATACATACTATCGCTATAATAATAACAGCCTTTACCATTTGGTAACCCATTTTTAAACAAGCCGTTGTAGCGATGGAACCCAATCGCTTCTCCCTTACCATTTGCAAAACCTTTTTTACATTCTCCAATGTACTTTCCTGCTAAATTGCTCAATTCTACTTTGCACTGTTGGAGACTATCTTGACTTAAAAGATCGCTAAACTTTAATAAAAATAAGAGGCTGACTAAAATCTTATGATTGACTTTCATTGAGCTAATAATTTTATAGACATTTTTAGAACAAAGATTAACGACTTTGTAAAAGTAATAGTTTTCAATTATTCTTGCAATGAGGGGTTTTGTAAATTATACAAGGATTAGATTAAATTTTGTGAGCAATAATATGGACAACTAGGCTAATTTTACATCGGAAATTTTTTATTGGCAAATCAAAAAATATTCTTTTCGACTAGGTTATAATAATTGTTTGACTAACACGTATTTCACATGAATCAAGTTCACATTCACCTATTTATTACCCATCTTCCAATTTTTGGAT
The DNA here is from genome assembly GCA_031424295.1 of Segetibacter sp. Taxonomy (GTDB): domain Bacteria; phylum Bacteroidota; class Bacteroidia; order Chitinophagales; family Chitinophagaceae; genus Segetibacter. The sequence goes on from JANPHE010000111.1 coordinate 3,746, forward strand.
CCATCTTAGGTGCGCTTGTATTATTGCATGGTATAGGGATGAGAAGCAACCAAACAATTATAGCTGCTTACTATATTTTTATTGTGTCCTCAATTGGTGCCGGTATAGCATATTTTACAGGTGAGGGGGCAGAAAAAAGTGTCGAAAATTTGCAGGGAATTGTTGAAGAAACCATAAAACACCATGAAGAATCTGCGCTGTTTGCTTTAATTTCCTTAATCGTTCTTGGACTTGCTTCTATTTTTGGCTCATTTACTGCATGGACAAATTCCGTATATCTAAGGACAACAGCATTTATTGTTTTATTTCTGTCGGTTATTAGCTTCGGATTGGTTGCTAGGACTGGATATTTAGGAGGACAAATAAGACATTCGGAAATCAATACCGTAAGCTTTCCCGATTCGAGTTTTAATAAGCGTGAAAGTGAATAGGTTAAATAGAATTTCGTTTAAGTTTGTTAAACTCCTAAATGAAATAATCAGAAGCAACGATAGTTCATGTCTTCAAACGCGATTGCCAACATCGAATATGAACTGATTGGCATAATGGTTAAATTCACCCATCTCTTTTACTTTATTTCAACTTAATACATTCAGAATTCACCTTTGGAAAGTTTTGCATAGCGCTGTTGAAGTTGTATGCTTTTGGCTTTTTATATATTTCAATAATAGAAAGTTAATATGATATTTTATTTCTTGAAATTATTTAAAAGACTTTTGACTTTAAGGCTGGCATGAAAATTTCAGTATTCACTATTATAGAAGATTGTGCAAAAAATTGCCATGATAACTTCCTAATTTTTTTTCCTGAAATTATGTTTATTAATATTTTAGTACTTAATTGAATCATCGTGTCGTCACAAGGAAAGAAATTATTCAATAATTTAACCCGTTATTTAAAAAATCTGAAAGATTATGACTCATTTTAAACAAATACTTAGCGTTGCACTATTTTTAGCAGTTATTTCGAGTTGTCAAAAACAACAACTTAACGATATAACACAAGTAATTCCCACCACAGACGTTGACGGAAAAGAAAGAAGCCTTAATCTCCTAAGACCGGTAGATCTTGGGCTTGCGAGCAGTTTTGTAATGCTGTCTAAGACCGGAATAACCGATGTTTTTCCTTCGGTTGTAAAAGGCGATGTTGGGGCTAGCCCAATAACTGGGGCCGCCATTTTGCTTAAGTGTTCAGAAGTAAATGGTGAAATTTATTCAGTGAATGCTGCCGGACCTCGTCCTTGTAGGATTACAAATGCGAAAAGGCTTACTACAGCCGTTGGAGATATGCAAAAAGCATATACAGATGCAGCAGGCCGTTCTAATCCTAAATATTTGAATTTAGGTGCTGGAAATATTGGTGGCAAAACGCTTGCTCCTGGACTATACAAATGGACAACAGCGTTGGATATTCCTACTAATATTACCATCTCAGGAAGTTCAACAGATGTTTGGATATTTCAGGTTGCAGGAACGCTCAAAATGAGTTCCGCTGTTAGAATAACTTTGGCTAAAGGCGCCCTAGCAAAAAATATTTATTGGCAAACTTCCGGTGCAGTTACCTTAGGTACTACAAGTCATTTTGAAGGGAATATATTATCAAAGACAGGAATTAATTTACGTACCGGTGCTTCATTGAACGGAAGGTTACTTGCGCAAACTGCAATAACATTACAAAAGAACACCGTAAAAAAACCTAATTAGAATACAATTGGTTTTGAAGGATAGCCTTGACTAGATTTGTATTTATAAATCTTAACCGTAAAATTTTTGCAAAACATTGACTTTATCAATGTTTTGCTCTATCGGTAACATACAAACAACTTTTGAGGAAATTTGGTATTGATTATATTCAATTGGCTGTAGTTGTAATGATGTTTTCGATGATAAGTAAAATTCTTCGGTGTTAATGTAATACTTCCATTTTTCTAAGACACTCAACTCATCAAACTGTCGGCTGAAATGATATCCGTTTTCGACCAACATGCGACCAAGAGTTGGATTTTGATGTATCTCCAAAATACTTTCTACCATAGCTTCTGCATCGTTGTCATTGACAAGCAAACCATTTTCACCATTTTTAATAAAGTTAGGAATACCTCCTACATTGGTAGATACAATAGGCAATCCCAAACACATCATTTCTATAAGCGAAACAGGTGCATTGTCAACTCGGTTGGTGCATAAGTACATATCACATGATCTAGCCAATTTTAATTTTTGTTCGTGATTAATAAATCCACAGAATACAACTTCTTGCTCTACATTGTATGCGGTACGCAATGCTTCTAACTCTTTTAAATGACCATTGTTTTGCCCTGCAATGTGAAGAGTAAATTTATGTCCTCTATCTTTTAATATTTTGGCCACCTTCAAAGCCATTGCAGGATTGTACAAAGGTTCTAAGGTGCGCATCCAAAGCAGATTAAGGCTAAACTGTTCTTTTCTAATAAAAGGATATTTATTTAGATTAAGACTGTTTGCAATAACTTCTGATGGAATATTTTGATTGATCAACCTGGAAGCAATAAACGCTGATGGGCAGATAATATGATTAGCCCTTTGCAATGTTTTCATGTATTTCTTTGGATGCTTATCTAGCAGATCAGGGATACCTCCTCCTCTTATAACCAGTACAATTTTTTTGCCCAGGAGTTTTAACAACCGGCTTGCAATCTCTTGCCAATAATAACTTCCCTTGCCATTAAACCATGGCACGATGGCCACATCATATTGAGTGTAGTTGGCTAATATGGTAAAAACCGTATCAAAAAACCTCAGAAATCTACCTAAATAAATTGATGTTGTAATTACCGGAATGCCATTTTTTTTAAACAAATCAGCCATTTGCTCCGGTGCAGAACAAGGAATCTTATTAATCGTTTTATTACTTCTGAATAAGCCTACTATCAATACCTTATTGACTTGAATCATGAAAATATTTGCTTTTTGGTAAAAGCATGCAGCTTTTATCCTGGTTACAGAAAACAGCAAAAAATATTGGAGTAGTTGGTGCTTTTATTGCACCCGCTTTTCATGATAATGGATAAATTCATTCAAATCACATAGAAATTTGAACGCATTTATCATAGAGAGGTATTGTCTACAAATGGTTGCAGAAATGAAACGATTTGTTGATTTTAATGAGATAATCAACAAAAAAAATCTTCCTATGAGATAAATTAAACATTAAATCTAAAATGCATAATATCTCCATCTTCTACTAAATATTCTTTTCCCTGAATAGCTAATTTGCCATTATCTCTACAGGCTGCTTCGGATTTGTATTTTATAAAGTCATCGTATTTTATAACCTCAGCTCTGATGAACCCTTTTTCAAAATCAGTATGAATAACAGCAGCAGCTTGCGGTGCCAACATTCCTTTGGTAATGGTCCAAGCCCTGACTTCTTGTACACCGGCTGTAAAATAGGTAGCTAAGTTCAATAAACGATAAGTAGAAGTAATAAGCCTTGCAACCCCGCTTTCATGAAGACCCATGTCTTCCAGAAACAATTGACGGTCATCAAAGCTTTCCATTACTGCTATTTCACTTTCAATAGATGCGCTAATCAATAATATCTCAGCATTTTCGCTGGCAACGGCTGCTTTTAACGCTTCTGAGAATTTATTTCCATTTACCACGCTTTTCTCATCTACGTTACATACATAAATGACTGGTTTTATAGTCAAAAGAAAAAGGTCCGCCATGTGGTTTTCTTTGTCTTCATCTGACACTTCAAAGCTCCGGGCATTTTTTCCCTGTTCCATAAATTGCTTCAACTCTTTCATCAACTCAAGACCTCTCAAAAACTCTTTATCGCCTTGTTTAGACAATTTTTCGTTCTTGGAAATCTTTTTATCTATGCTTTCAAGATCTTTCAACTGCAATTCAGTATCTATAATTTCTTTATCTCTTACCGGATCGACATTGCCATCAACGTGGATAATGTTGTCGTCTTCAAAACAACGGACTACATGAATAATAGCGTCAGTACTTCTGATGTTGCCAAGAAATTGGTTGCCTAGTCCTTCACCTTTGCTCGCACCTTTTACAAGGCCGGCTATGTCTACTATTTCTACGGTTGCAGGCACCACACGTTGAGGTACAACCAACTTTTCTAATTCTATTAATCTTTGATCAGGAACGGTTATCACCCCAATGTTTGGTTCTATTGTACAAAAAGGAAAATTTGCAGCAACTGCTTTTGCATTACTTAGTGCATTAAACAACGTTGACTTTCCCACATTTGGCAATCCCACAATACCAGCTTGTAAACCCATGATGATGTATTTCTATTTTTATGAATGCTGATTTTTAATTTTTTTCTTTCGAACGGGTATTTACATTTCCATACCCAAAAACAGCGGCGCAAAAGTAGGTATTTGAAATTGAAAGTATAGGCGTATTATTGCTTTGTGTACGAAAGGGGGCTAATAATGGCAATACCTATAAGTACAAAATATAACTTCAAATCCTTCAAAGGGTATGGCATTAAGTAGAATTTGGTCGGCGTTTATCATCGTAGCTGTATTGGTAGCAGGGTATAAAGTTATATTTAATGGCGATGAAAAGATTTTCAACAAAATGGTCGTAGGCAAGTCCGATGATGCATTTGATTCTGTTCGTTTTGCTATGGTAGGATCACCGGTTGCAGAAGGATTTTCATCAAGACTTGAATTTGAGCGTTACTTATCGGGTTATGGTTATTATCCAGCTGATTCTGCTCATTTAGCTGTTGTCATTATAGCTGATTATGAAAAAAGTGATTCTGTAAGCATATTAAAAAGCAGTAATAGTAGCGCAAAGATTTTTCCTTATCGGTCTATTCAATCTGTCCTCGTAAAAAAGTCAGATGGAATAATAGAAACCTGTAAAAGTGCTGTCAATATCAGTATTGGTCTTATAGGAATAATGGCGTTGTTCATGGGTTTTATGAGCATAGCAGAAAGGGCAGGAGGGATCAGGCTGTTATCAAGGATTATTGGACCTTTTTTTTCAAAACTATTTCCCGATATTCCCAAAGGGCATCCCTCTATGGGGCATATGATGATGAATTTTTCAGCCAATTTATTAGGGTTGGATAATGCAGCTACCCCATTTGGTATTAAAGCGATGGAAAGTTTGCAGGAGATTAATATCAGAAAGGAAGTGGCTTCTAATGCCCAATTGATGTTTTTATGTCTTCATGCTGCGGGTTTTACGCTCATTCCGGTAAGTATAATAGCTGTAAGGGCTTCTTTGAAATCTGCCAATCCAACGGACATATTTGTGCCTTGCATGATCACCACATTTATAGCTACTATGGCTGCTATGTTTATTGTTGCCTACAAACAAAAAATAAACCTTTTTCAACCTGTTGTTATGGCTTGGATAGGAGGGTTGTCATCTTTGCTTGTGTTGTTGGTGATTTATCTTACATCACTGGATGCCACAGCCGTGCAGTCATTTTCCGGATTATTAAGCAATGGATTGATTTTGATGATTTTTCTGGCAATTGTATTTGGAGCAGTGTATAAAAAGGTGGATGTTTTTGATGCATTTATTGAAGGTGCCAAAGGTGGGTTTGAAACGAGTGTTCGGATTATTCCCTATTTGGTAGGTATGTTGGTTGCCATTAGCCTGTTGCGAACAAGTGGTTCATTTGATGTAGTAATCAATGGCATAAAATATTTGTTTGGAGCTATCGGGGCCGATACCCGGTTTGTAGATGGATTACCGACTGCATTGATAAGACCGCTCAGCGGGGGTGGGGCAAGAGGCATGATGATTGACACCATCAAAAACTTTGGGCCTGATTCTTTTGCTGGAAGATTGGCTTCTGTATTGCAAGGGTCGTCAGATACTACTTTCTACGTAATCGCAGTTTACTTTGGTGCCGTAGGCATTAAAAATACAAGGTATGCAGTGGGTGCTATGTTACTCGCTGACTTGGTTGGTATTCTTACAGCTATTGGGCTGACTTATATGTTTTTTGGGAACGGATAAAAAATAGATAAAAATTTGCTACTTTGTAAATATGTGGTTACTTTAGTTATCATGAAACACTTTTTATTGATTTCCTTTTTATTTTTGGTTTCTAATATAGCTTTCACCCAAACATGGCCTAGCACTTGTACTAGCAATCCGCTATCTGAGCGTATATTTAGAAATGATGTATATAAATTAGCCCTTCATAGATTAATAGAAACAAATAATACCTATAAGGATAGTGTAGAAATTCCGGAAATTTTCAGAGACAGCATAGCCCGTGTTTTATATTCTATTTACAATGTAGCACCAAACCCTATAAGGGATTCAATAGTAGCTGCGTTTGGACATAATGATTTTAATTTGGGAAACTATAATTCTTATGAATACGACTCATGCCACATACAGCACAATCAAAAAGATGGTTCGTATGCGCCGTCCATAAAACGAATCTATTTATTTATTACAAAAAATGGATCAAATCTTTGGGCCGATTTAGATTGGGGCACGGGAAATTTTTACAATACGAGAGATACTTTGATTAACCAATTTTTACAGAAATATCACTTATCAGTAATAAAAAATTCTATTTCATATCCTCAATTCGACTTAGAGAGCCCTCGTGCCATCAATACCCTTGCACTTTCTAACAAATTTATAGATTTAATTAATGGTGGTAGTTCAATAGCTGTTTCAGAACCATACAAGTATGTAGGCGATGGTAACAGCATACATTTTGAATACTTAAGTGATGGCATCATTGTTACGTTTCGAAATGGTTGCGGGGATTGTTTTCTTGGTTGTACCCGTGGCAGGTTGTGGCAGTTTAAAGTAAACGCTTACACTGATTGTAGCGTTACTTATCTAGGTGCTTCAGTCTTTTATATGAACCCACCGATAAATGGTGTTTATACATGTAGCCGATATCCAGCTCTTCCTGTCTATTTTAATAAAATTAGTGGGGCTTACAATAATGAATACACCATCATTAATTGGGAAGTATTTACTGAATTAAATATCAAACATTATGAAATAGAAAGCTCTAGTGATGGTGTGGTTTTTAAGGAAGCAGGTCGTGTTGCTGTAACAAATTCTACTGCATCCACAAAAAAATATACTTGGCAGGATAAAATGCTGCTTTCAAATGCCACCTTTTTTAGGGTAAAAGCTGTAGAAAAGTCGGGCGGGTTTATATACAGTAACGCTATATTGATAAAGCCTGGTAAGCAATTAGAAAATATAAACATTACCCCAAACCCTATAAAGAATAACTTGGTTATACTTGATAGTAAACAAACAATCAATGGATCATTTGTGCTTAATGTTTATGCTTTGGATGGAAGAATAATTTTTACAAAGCAATTATTAACTGTTCCTGTTTCAATTGCATTACCATCCACTATAGGTAAAGGATTGTATACTATTTCTATTCAAAGTAAAGAGGGAATAAAAAACCAATTGATTTCAGTGCAATAATACCAATCAAAACCTTTTCTTTATGGTTTGATCTATACACCCAAATATTCAGGATTTCTGGCATCTCTATAATTCATTCCCAACTCTTAATTTTAGATTGAAATCTTATAAAAATATTTGAATTGAATTGTGCAATCCATTTTGAATCATTTCACTTAAATCATGATCTGCCACATATTCTTATCTCTCCATTTCCCCCAATTTTTCATTGCAGCATTTAACTGAACTTTTAAAGAACTAAGGTTCGATTTTTTGCCTTTTTTAGGGGGCATTATTTCAGAAGGTTTTGGATCTATCATTGTTAGTTTGGTAGCAAACCAGGTGGTGTGCATTCTAGGTACAGCCAACCCTAATATCATTCCCGGCAAACCATTAAATGATTCAGGACCTCCAGGTGTTATAACTTGGTCTGTGTAAAATGCCACCACAAAAACAGAATCCATAATAATGGTAGTGGCTTTTCTACATTCTATACCCGCTATTGTTCGTCTATCAGCAGTTATTTTCCAATTCACCTTTCTAACACTATCCTGAATGTTAAAAACATCTTCAAATACGGTCTTTTGGGCTGTAAAGGACTGCTTTTCCAAATCAGTAAAAACAATATTGTCGTTGGCAGGTCCCTCCATCCAATCAGGTACTTTTTTGTCGGTTACTACTTCTCTCCCCGGTTGATATATTGTACTTTGATCATTAAAATAAAGATCAAAATAGCTCACCTTGATCTCGGGCATCATCTTCTTTAGCATGTTACGCCATTCCTCGTCTTCTTCATTTTCAATTTGCTTATAGAGATTTACCCTTTTTTCAAATTCAATTTTCCCTTTTACAATAAACTGTTCCTGTGCTGACAAACTGGTCAACATCCATAAGTTCAATGCTATAATAAGTAGTTGTTTCATATAGATTATTGCGCTGTAGGTGCGCCTCCCGGGGTTTTAGAAAAATTCCATACAAACTGCAGCAAAAAGTAGCGTCGCAAAGCAACATAATTGTTTTCTCTTACGATGTTGGAACTGATGGTCCTTTCAAAACCGTTGTTCTGATTCAGAATGTCGCTTACATAAATGCTGATGAGCGCTTTATCATTTTTTAATAATTTACGACCAAAATATCCGTTCCATTTGACTACATTGTTTCGGGCAAAAAGTTCTGTTCCTTGTCGAAAATTTGCTTCTACATTAGAGTTCAATTCAAACTTGTACGGAAGGGTTAAATTGGCAGAAAAATTGTGCGATTGGGTTATGTATTTTGTACTTAAACGCTCATTTACAGTAGAGTTAGAGATGTTATATTGTATTTCTCCATTGTATCCAATATCAAACTTTTTTTCTTTGTACTTGTACATTCCCCATCTAATACCATAACCAGTGTTATTAGTTGTATTTTTAACCTCAACCAATTGGTTTTTTAAATACGAACCCACATAGTTGGTATTTCTACTTGTATTTAAATTAGCTCCAAAGTTTACATTTATATCCAATGCTTTAATCTTCATATTGTAGCCAAAACCTGCATACCCATTATAATTTCCATTGAGGTTTATAAATTGAAAAGTTCTAACGCCGCTTGTATCTGTGCTTTCGCTTGTGCTAATAGAGTTTGTAGTAGTTGATATGTCACCATAACTATAAAATCCACGTTGCTGTAGGACTTTGTACGAATTGTAATTAAAACTAATTGAATGTCTGAATTCTTGTTTTAGGTCAGGGTTTCCGATAGCTATATTCAACGGATTAGAGTTGTCACGCACAGGCTGTATTTGCTCAATCGTAGGTTGATTGGTGTTGCCTTGGTATCGTATGTTTACACGGCTATTAGCGTTGAACTTGTACATAAAGCTTGCTCGTGGAAACAAGTTTGTAAAATTGTATTTTATTTCATTGTTCAATAGAAAATTCTTTTGTCTAAAATTTGCAAAAGCTACATCTCCACCGATTGAAGCGGTTACTTTTTTGGTATTCAATCGCCACACCATTCCGGTACTGTTTGTAAGTACATTAAAATTGAAATGATTGCTAAAAGTGTCGTTAAGTATATTATACGCACCTAAGTGGTCCTTATCAAAAGCTAGTTTTTTTGACTCGCTGTTGCTAATTCTAACACCATAACTTAACTCAAGGAAAAGATTTTTTATTATAGGTTCTGTGTAGGCTACTTTGGAATAAATTCCGCTATTGATAATATCATTTACTTTCTTTTGATCAATGGTGTCTAGCTTAATCGAATTGCCCTTAAAATAAAAGTTGTTTAATGAATTTAAATATCCAATAGTATTAGTGGATTTGTATTGCTGATCTACATTTACAGACATTGTTCGCCCGGGCTTTTTAAACCGATGCCTCATTAATAAATTGCTATTCACAACTGCAGTAGCACCCTCGGCAGATGTTGACCTGTTGTTGGTCACATTGTTTCCTGTATTGTCACTTGATTCGCTGTTGAAATAGGCAAAGCTATTCTGCCTTCCTGAATTGGCATTGCCTTTTATTTTTAACGAGTTTGCACTATCAATCTGCACATCATAGGAGATGCTGCCTGCATGCCGGTCTTTACTATTGAAAAATTGTCTTGTTTCTTTGGTCGAAAAGCTATTGCCAGGTAATATAGACTGCGAAACGGTATTGCCTGCACCTTGATTGTTTAATTTATTATAGCGGTAACTGCCATTGATATTTTGCTTATCCTGGTCAAATTTGTTTGAATATTGAAGTCCGCTACTCCAGCTTTTTGGAATGCCTTCGCCAGAAAAACTGCCATAGTTATCAAATTCATCACTGCTTCCGGAAGTAAAGAAAAATCCACCATCTTCCTCATATTCCATTGAATTGTTAGAACCAAATTTAGAACTTTCGTCCCAGTCAAGACCCGTCTTACCTGTGCTGCTCATAACACCATATGCAGAGAATTTTGATTTGGCTCTAAACTTATTGAACATAGCACTATTGTTCCAGTTTTCATTCAAGTCTGAACCTGCTTGTAACTTTCCAAAATAACCTTTCTTCTTATCGTCTTTTAAGGTAAGGTTGATGGTCTTCTGTTTGGAACCATCATCTATACCCGTAAAAGCTGCCTGATCACTTTTCTTATCAAAAACCTGTACTTTATCAATTGCATCAGCTTGAAGGTTTTTTGTAGCAACGGTAGGATCATCTCCAAAAAATTCTTCACCATCTACTAAAACCTTCTCTACATTTTCCCCTTGAGCTGTTATTTTACCGTCTTTGTCTATTTGAAGCCCGGGCATTTTCTTTAGCATTTCTTCTACAGATGCGCCTTCTCTTACTTTGAAACTATCTGCATTGTATTCTATTGTATCGCCCCTCATTCTTATAGCAGCTATTTTTTGTCTTATTACAACGTCTTCCAACAAGTGTTTTTTACTGGTCATGGGCAATACAGAGAGGTCAAATATAGAATCAGCTGCCAAAGTCAAAGGATACATGTAATCTGCAAATCCGGGATAGTTGACCATCACTATAAAATTGCCCTTTTTGACAGCGGATAGTTTAAAGTTGCCATCAACATCACTTCTTGTAAACTGTTGAAGAACAGAATCTTTAGCACTCAACAAAGTAATAACTGCGTTGGTCAGCGGCTTTTTATTGATGGTATCTGAAATGGTGCCTTTAATAACGGACGACTGACCAAAAGCAGAAAAGAGAACTATTAAAGAGGAAATGGTAAAAATGCCTTTCATGGAGGTTGGTTATTGCCACGTAAAAATTGATTAAATAAACTAAAGTATAAGTTAAAAAATAGACGATTGGATATTAAAAGGGATAAGCGTAAAGAAAAGTCCTGTTAGTCGTTTATTGAGTTTTAAAATTGACATTAAGCAACGGAGGTTTTAGATTTTTATGCGATTATTAATCTTGTTATATATCACCTAAGCAAGAAGTACAATTGCAATGAAATGAAATTGTAGGTAGCATTAAAACGCGTTACACCTAATCATATTAGTTATTTGAAAGATTATTTTTACTTTTACCGTGATTAAATTTGTAAAATGTCTAAACACCTTTCAAAACTTTACTTTTTTCTTTTACTTTTTTCTGTTCCTACTTTTTCATTTGCTTGGGGAGTAATTGGTCACCGAGTGGTTGGCGAAATAGCCAATTCCTATCTAAATCCAAAAGCAAAACTAGAAATCCAAAAAATATTGGGTAATGAATCACTGGCACTCTCTAGTACATGGGCAGATTTTATTAGGTCAGACAGTAATTATAAATATCTAAACACTTGGCATTATGTTGATTTTGAGGAAGATATGGCTGCTCCAAAAATGAAAGCTTACTTAGAGGAAGATACAAGCACCAATGCGTTTACCAAGTTGAACTTGATCATTGCTAAGTTGAAAGGCAAAAGCATTTCAGCAAAAGAGAAACAATTCTACCTACGCCTATTGGTGCATATTGTTGGAGACCTTCATCAACCTTTTCATGTAAGCCCTAGAGGTGATAATGGAGGAAATACTATAAAACTAAACTGGTTTAATGAATCTTCAAACATCCATAGGGTATGGGATGAAGGTTTAATAGATTACCAACAACTTAGCTTTACTGAGTACACCAAGGCCATCAATTTTACAAGTGCTCAGCAAAGAATGGACTGGCAGAAAGTCGGGATAGAAGAGTGGATTGTTGAATCATTTTCCATTAGTAAGAGGCTTCGGGAAGATTTGAAAGGTGAAACGAAATTGGGCTATAATTATAATTTCAAACATATATCCACAGTTAATGAACAACTCTTAAAAGCAGGAGTAAGGTTAGCTGGTATTTTAAACAAGATTTACGGTTAAAATATTTTATCGTCACATTTTTGGAACCAAAACATTTTTCTAATTCCGGTTTATGATTAATCTCTATTTGGAAGAATTTGCGTTTTATACCATCATACTTATCCTGGTATTGTTGGCAATAAAAACAGTGCTTTTTTTTAACATTGGGAGTAAAAGACTCACCTTTAAAACGTTTCTTTTTTTTAGCGACAACAATATTCGCAATACAAAAGACCTTAAAAAGAAGAAAAGTAAAAATATTCAAAACTATTTTAGTGTCATCGTTTTTGCAATCATGATCATGCTGCTGATTATTTTTATGGCAGGTGCGCTATTCAAATTACCTCAACCCAGTTAGGTTGAATCTGAAAATAATGCTTTGAATATAAATAATCCCTTATCAACCAATAAGATACCAGTTTGAAATCTAACGCATTTTTCATTACTTATAAAAGGTTGGTATTAATTTAGGATAGCTTTTGGTTGATCAAAATCTCCCCAAAAAAGTATTCCAATCATAATTTGTTATTAAAAAATAGAAACGATTTTCTGTCATGCTAACCAACTTTTTATAAACAAATCCTAATTAAATGTAAAAGAGAATGCCGCAAAAATTAACCCTCGAAGAAATCAATATTGCTCTAAAATCATTGACAGGTTGGGAATACCAAAATGATTTTTTTATTCAGCATTTTGTTTTCAAAAACTTTGTCGATGCTTTTGGATTTATGAGTAGGGTAGCCTTGTTGGCAGAAAAAATGGATCATCATCCTGATTGGAGTAATGCGTATAATCGGGTGGTTGTAAAACTTAGAACCCATGACGCTGCCGGTATAACGGAAAAGGATATTAAATTGGCTGGTTTGATTAATCAATTATCGTGATAAAAGAGGCCCAATTAAGAGCCTCTTTTTCGAAAAAATCATTTAACAGTTTTAAGGCTCTGACGTAATCGGATCTAGAAACACAATTTGTGTAACCGCTTCCAAATTGAGCGGTCCGTAAATGTGTGGGAAAGCCTCATCGTGGGTTTTTGCCATTTCATATTTCAAAGGATGCAATACCCTTGTAGGGTCAATAACCAACTTAACCAGATTTTCATGGTGTTTGAAATGTCTTTGTAGTACGCGATCCAATTGACTTTCTGTAGAACAATGAATAAAGCCATCTTTTACAAATGCATCGGGTTCATACATGCCCCTATCCTGGGCTCTTTCCCATTCGTCCAGGGTTGTCAGGTGAAAAATTACAGGAGTTTCCATTTTGGTAGGTTTTAATTATAAAATTCTGTTTACTTTATTTTCAAGAATCATGCAGTCTGCCAAAACCATTGCAGTTACTGCTTCTAAAACTACAGGTACCCTCAATGCAATACAAAGATCGTGTCTTCCTTTGATGGAGAAATCTTCGGCAATACCTGTTTGCAGGTTTATACTGTTTTGAATCTTTGGTGTAGATGAAGTCGGCTTGATGGCAATTCTAAACACCATTTCGTTGCCATTGCTGATGCCTCCAACTATCCCTCCGGCATGGTTGGTTGTTGTTTTGCCATCCATATTTTCGATGGCATCATTGTGTTGGCTCCCAAACATTTTTGCGGCCAAAAAACCCGTTCCAAATTCTATTCCCCTTACGGCGGGGATTGAAAAAACGGCATGGCTAATTAATGATTCCAAAGAGTCGAAAAACGGTTCTCCTAGTCCGGTTGGTAATCCGGTAACCGTACATTGAACAATGCCTCCCACACTGTCTTTGGCTTCAATCGCTTTTTGTAGTCCTTTTTCAGCATCGGATTCTCCCCCTACTTCTACTGTTTCTGCATGTATCTTTATTCCCGTAAGTAGTTTTTTAGCAACAACACCTGCAGCTACCAATGCTACTGTCAGCCTGCCGCTAAAGTGCCCTGATCCTCTATAATCTTCATATCCGCCATATTTTTGAGTGGCTACCATGTCTGCATGTCCGGGCCGTGGAATATCCTTTTGCTTTTCATAATCAGCACTTCGTGTATTATTATTTTCAAAAGTGATGGTGATAGGTGCACCGGTTGTTTTATCGTTGAAAACACCAGAAATGATGTGTGGTATGTCATCTTCTTTTCTTGGAGTAGTTCCTTTTGTTCCGCCTTTCCTTCGCTGAAGGTCTATTTCAAAATCATCCATAACCAAAGGTAAACCCGCAGGGCATCCGTCTATAATCACTCCGACGGCCGCACCATGAGATTCTCCTAATATTTGTATTCTAAAAATCCTTCCAATGCTATTCAAGAGGTAAATGTATTATTGGTGATAAAGTTACTGAACAAATATACGTACACCTAATTGTTCCAAATGATGATAAAAATCTGGGTAAGACTTGTTTATGGCCTGCGCTTCTTCAATTGTTATTATACCATCAGCTTTTAACGATGCAACAGCACATGCCATGGCTATTCGGTGATCGTGGCGAGAATGGACAGTGGCGGTACTAATTTGATTGCCACCAACAATGGTCATTTCATCACCGTTCAACTCAATGGTTACATTCATTTTCCTAAATTCTTCCTGCAAAGTCAGGGCTCTATTGCTTTCTTTGTGGGCAAGCCTACTTACACCTTTAATAACTGATTTACCAGCACAATATGAAGCCAATGCTACCAAAGGCGGAAACAAGTCCGGACAGTCAGTGGCATCGAACTGAAAGGGGTTTAGGTGCTTTCCTGATGAGATATGAATATGATCTGCTGATACCGCCATCTGGCAACCTGTTTGTGTCAATGGATCTAATATACTCCGGTCAGCTTGTGTGGAATGGATATCCAATCCTTTAACTGTGATGCTGCCACCAATAGCGCCTGCTACCAACAAAAAAGCACCGTTGCTCCAATCGCCTTCTACCGTATAATCAATGTTAGCCTGGTGCTTTTTAGCAGGAAAAAAAGTAAATTTTTCATATTCATCGTTTATTGGAATGGGTAATCCAAATGCTTTCATTACTTGAAGGGTAAGGTCAATGTAAGGCTTGCTTTTTAGTCCTTTTACTTTTATGGATACTTGTTCATCAACAGCCGAGGCATATGCCATTAAAAAACCAGTTAAATATTGAGAGCTGAGCGATCCGTCCATTTCAATATCTGTTGGTCTAAGTGGGCCTTTAATCTGCATAGGCAGTTTGCCTCCGGTAGATTGTATTTGTACTTGTAATTGAGGCAAAATTTCATCAAAAATATTCATTGGCCTGGTAAGAATGGTTCCGTTGCCATCAATATGTATGGTTGTATTTGCCAAAGCAACGATAGGAATAAACATCCGGGTAGATAAACCACTTTCGCCACAATGGATAGTTGAGCTTTTGGGATGCACGCCTGAACTAATTATGGAGATACCGCCATTTTTATTATTGCTTATAACTGCACCAAGTGCCTGAATGATGCTTAGCGCTGCAAGGTCATCGTTGCTTTTGCCCGGATTATGAATGGTATGTACCCCCTTGGTTAGCAATGCAGCTGCACAAGCCCGTTGCATACAACTTTTGCTTGCGGGTGCTACTATAGATCCTGATACAGTAGAGGGATAAAGTGTTACGATCATTGATTTTGCGAAATAAATGTAAGTGAACTAAAGTAGCTTAATTATTTTAAAATGTTCTGAATGAATAGGGTAAACTTTTTTGCAATAGATGAATTGCTTAAAAGCTTCCAACATCCTAAAACCTTTTCGACATTTATCTCGATAAATACAATTATAAATAAATTTGCGCAACTCAAAAGTTGCATATATATTTACAATCTATAGGTTGCATAATTAAATTAAAAAATGAAACAAGACATTTTTCAAGCCATAGCTGATCCAACCCGAAGGGCTATCTTAACTATCATTTCCATTCAGGCATTAACCCCTAATGTAATGGCCCAAAAATTTGATATGAGCAGACAAGCAGTGTCAAAACACATTAAAGTTTTACAGGATTGCGGATTGATTAAACCTGAGCAATCTGGTAGAGAAATCTATTATCATTTTAATCCAAAAAAAATGCAAGAAATTGACCATTGGTTAGCTCAATTCAGGAAACAATGGGAAACCCAATTTAATCAATTAGACATGGTTTTAGCATCAATTAAAAAACAGAAAACATGAAATCGAATATTTATGAAAAACAAGCATTAAGTAATGATGAAGTGATCAAGAGCAATTTGCTCTTTGACTTTTCTGTTGACAAATCAACTAACATGATTTTCGTAAAAAGAGAATTTGCCGCCGAACTTTCTCTAGTTTGGGACTCTTTTACGAAGAAAGAAATCTTAGATCAATGGTGGGCCCCAAAACCATGGATTTCTAAAACAAAATACCTGAATTTTAAAGTTGGTGGACGGAGATTTTATGCAATGTGTAGCCCCGAAGGACAAGAGCATTGGTCAATTCAGAACTACACGGCCATCTCGCCAATAACAAATTTAAAATTTACTGATGCCTTTACTGATAAGGACGAAAACATTAATTTAGATTTTCCAAGTTCCGAATGGGATTTAGATTTTGTAGAAAAGAACGGCCTTGCAACAGTGTGCATTCGTATAAAACATACAACGCTTGCGGATTTGGAACAAATTATTGAAATGGGTTTTCAAGGAGGCTTTACAATGACATTAAACTACTTAGATCATTTATTAACCCAAATAAAAGGATGAAAATAAAATGATAAAACAAATTTATCCATGCTTATGGTTTGACGGACAAGCCAAAGCAGCAGCAGATTTTTATTGTTCAGTATTCAAGAGATCAAGATTGGTTTCAGAAAATCCAACTGTAGTAATTTTTGAACTTAACGAGACAAAATTTATGGCATTAAATGGCGGACCACATTATAAGTTTTCACCTGCAAATTCTTATGTGGTTGAATGCGATACACAGGAAGAAATAGACCATTATTGGGAGAAACTTGGCGAAGGCGGAACCTATAATAAATGTGGTTGGCTTGATGATAAATTTGGTGTGGCTTGGCAAATTGTCCCTTCGATTTTAGGTAAATTAATGAACGATCCAGAAAAAGCACCCAAAGTAATGTATGCTTTTATGCAAATGACAAAATTCGATATTGAAAAATTAATAAACGCTTAAAAAATAAATATTATGCCACAAATTAATCCTTACATTAATTTCAACGGAAATGCTGAGGAAGCATTTAATTTTTATAAATCGGTATTTGGAGGAGAATTTGCGAAGGTCACTCGTTTCAAAGATTTGGATAGCCAGGAATTTCCAGTAGCTGAGAAAGAAGCAAATAAAATAATGCACATTGCTTTGCCCATAGGAAATAACATGCTAATTGCCAATGACGTACCAGAATTTATGGGAAGGGTAAATGAAAACGAAAACAGAAGTAAGATTTCAATAAGTGCAGAAAGTAGGGAAGAAGCTGACAAATTATTCAGCGGACTTTCAGCAGGTGGAAATATTGAAATGCCAATTGCAGACAGTCCATGGGGTGCTTACTTTGGAATGTTTAGAGATAAATATGGTATTGAGTGGATGGTGGACTTTACACCAAAAGATAGCTAAAAAAAATATAAATGGGTTAGAAAAAAAACTTTCATCTTTGGTTAAGAACTTTAGTGTAATATTTTCAGTTTTCTTGCCGATATTTAAGTCAAGTGTGTTTTTGGGCAATTAAAATTACTTGTCCCACACCTATGGCAAATCATCTTCATTTTGTATATTGTAACATTAATAGACGAAAACAAAACCAAAATAGCCATTAAAACCAACCTCAGCTTATGACACAAGAACAAAGATTATTACCCAAATGGATACTTATTGTTTCCGGCGTTTTTGCATTAATGGAAGTGTTGGTAAGTATATCATTATGCATTGCACCGCAATCGGTTGTTGAAACTGTTGACCTTACTGCAAAAGGCGTTTACTACATCATTTATATGTGGGCAGCACGGCAATTTGCGCTTGGTTTTATATTTGCATTTGCAACATTTAAGAAATCAATTTCAATGCTTACGATAGCATATGTTTTCTTTTTAGTAATGTTTGTTGGCGACTTCTTTATCGGTATTACACAAAAGAAAATTCAATGATCATTAGTGCTGTAGTAATGTGCCTCATTGCTTCAACAATGCTATATTTTATCAATAGGAAAAATAAATCCTTTTGATAGGCGCCAAACTTTTCAATTAATTAAACATTTGTCAGCATTGCAGATAACTCACCAATTTCTATTGGCTCAATGATCGCCAGACCAATTTTCTTTAAGATGATAAATTGAAGGACCTTTTTTTCTTTTTTCTTATCTTTTAAAATGATATTTCCAACTGCTTTTTTGTCGAACTCAAATAGGGGAGGTAGTCCATATTGCTTTAGAAGTGTCAATACTCTTTTACAGTCATTAAATGTTCCTCTTTTTATAGAAATGTTGCATGCCACACCCATGCCTATGCTTATTGCATGTCCGTGCGGAATACGATAGAGGTTTTCGATTGCATGACCTATCGTGTGGCCAAAGTTGAGTAATTTCCTTTCTCCGATTTCAAACTCATCATTGGTTACTATTTTGGTTTTGATCAGAACATTGTGTTTTATAAGTGCTGCCAATGCTGAAGCATCTTTCTTGTAGTATGCAATGGAATGCTGTTCTAATGTGCTGAACAGTTTGGCATCCTTAATACAGGCATGTTTGATAACTTCCGCAAAACCATTGATCCATTCCGCATTTGGCAATGTTTTCAGAAAAGCATAATCAAATAAAATAAAAGATGGTTGCCTTATTAGTCCGACCATATTCTTGTAAAGCCCTACATCAATTCCATTCTTGCCACCTATAGCTGCATCTACCATCCCTAGAATTGAAGTAGGAACAAATCCAAATTTCAAACCCCTCATGTAGATGCTTGCTACAAATCCTGTAATATCAGTAACTACTCCGCCACCTATGCCTACCAAGATCGTTTGGCGGTCTGCACCTAATTCAATCAGCTTATTGATGGTGTAATCAATAGTAGTTTGGTTCTTATTTTGTTCTCCTGCAGAGATGACAATGCATCGCCATCCTTTCAACTTTGCTTTGTGTTTTGCAAATACATTCTCATCTGTAATGATAACAGCCTGTTCTTGATTAAGGAGTTTTCCCAGGATTGAAAAATTTCCATCAAAATAATAATCCACCCTGGCTGAGGAAAAAGCAATTGATTTTTTTTGCATCACAAATTGGCTAAGTAATTTATTATAGAATGCGTTTAATTTAAAATGTCACAGCTGCAAATGGTTGCTGCTGTGACATTTTGCTATTTATTGTTTGATAATGTCCTATTATCAGAAATTTTTTAGTGCATTTTTTCAAACACACATTCTTATTTACATTAGAAATTTCTGGATTTTTTCATTAGCTGTCATGTGTTCCAAACTCCTCATGTTTATTTGAAGACTTAGAATCCATTCATTACAACCTGCTTTTACCAAATGTTCATTTACTTCATGCACCACCTTCATTACTTCGGCATACGTGCCTTCAACTATGGTTGCAAAAGGGCCTATTTTAAACTTAATGCCTGACTGTTGTACAACCATAATGGCTTCATCAACCCATTCATAAGGATGCTTATCCTGTGCTATGGGAAGTAATTGCAATGAGGCATTGATAATAAAATCGTGCATGAGGAAATTCCTTCAGTTAATGAACCGGTGTTTATGAATATTGAAAAACGCAATGAAAAGTAAAAACCGAAATCATGTATCAATCTCAGGATTATCCCCTGCTATTGGCATCATTCATTCTGATTCTCCTTCCTTTGAACGTCTTACCATCTATGGCTTTCACCATTTTATTGGCAACGCTCTTATCAATTTCTATCCAACTGTTCATTTCTTTCATATCAATTCTACCCAGCATTTCTTTTTTCAAATCGCTCATATCTAAAACGAATTGAAGAAAACTTGCTTTATAGAAACCATCTTTAGTTCCCAGATTAACGAATAAACGGGCATAGTTACCATTGCCGGTAAATTCTCTGCCTCCAGTATCTCTTCTACGTGTTTGGTCTATGCTTCCTACTTCTACATTGCGGTCACGGCTTCTAGAGTCAGTACGTGCATTTAAGTCCGCTGCATTCTCGTAATACTTAATAAAACGATCAAACTCGGTAGCTACCACACGCTTCAGTACTTCTTCTTTGGATACATCAGCAAATTTCTCTGCCAACATGGGCATGTAAGTTTCATAATCACCATGGCTCACGTCAGTTTGCAACAATTTATCCATAAAATAGAAAAACTGTTTGCGACAAACATCTTTACCACTTGGAATGTCTAGTCTGTGAAAAGGTTGTTGAATTGTTTTCTCTATCTGCTTTAACTTGAAAGTTTCTCTTGCATGAACTATTGACAAAGAAATACCCTGACTTCCGGCTCTTCCTGTACGTCCACTTCGGTGCGTGTACAGGAAGAGCCGGAAGTCAGGGTATTTCTTTGTCAATAGTTCATGCAAGAGAAACTTTCAAGTTAAAGCAGATAGAGAAAACAATTCAACAACCTTTTCACAGACTAGACATTCC
>JANPHE010000112.1:0-10078 GCA_031424295.1 Segetibacter sp.
ACAAGCAATTATGATTGCATCCATTGCATGATGGCGATGATCAAGCCTTTTTGAATAACCTTCAAATACCTCTCTATCTTCATAGTTACCAGTTTTATTGTTGTATTGTTTTGTAAAATGAGTTAAACTCTTTGTTTCAAATGCTTCATCGCTTGTTGAGTAATCATAAGGTTTTATTTTTTGGTCATAACTTATTGTATTGTCTATTAACAGCGTTTCTAATTCAGCATGTATTTTTTTAAGTTCTTCAATATCTTTTATTTCAATGAACTTTTTACCTGTTGGTATTTTATAAACTTCAAAACCTTCTGGATTATCTAAAACACTCTGTATATTATTAAACATTGCTTGCTGCTCAACAAGTGTTTTTAACTTGATTGATTTCTTACCTGTTGGCATTTCAAAGTTCTCAAATCTGTTTCGCATCAATTCTTTCATGATGTCGTTTAAATGCCAACGGTCTCTCAAAATGTCTGTGACAGCACCTGATGTGACCCATACTTTTTGTTCACCAACTAATTCACCCAATTTTTCTTTTAGTTTTTTATTGATGTACTGAGTTTCATTAAGGGTTCTATTTATTGGATCTTCAGGTATTTCCTTACGCAATAAATTGGTTTGCTTTCCACCTCGTGGAAACATAGATTTTACATGGCTTTCCCATCCCTCTTTTGAAACAAGGGTAAATTCGTTGTTTCCTACTTTTACTTTTTCTTCAACTCTTTTACTAACAATAAATTCATAAGCAGTTCTATTACCATTGTTAGCTTTAGCTTGGTTCACTTCTCTCCATGTGATGACCTTATTGGCATAAGAATTAAGGTAGTAGCGTTCTCTAGGAATAATATGTTCAACTTCTACAACTTTACCTCTTGCAAAAACATCAGTAAAAGGAATTGGTTGGTTGGTGTATGGACATTTGAAATTTTGCTCAAGCCACATCAAATATTTTTTCACTTCTGCCTTTGACGGTTCAGATAGTTTATACTCTTTTTCCTTTAGTTTATATTCCCCTGCGTTTTTAAACTTTACAACATCTTCAATAATTCTAATTTTATCTAAGTTGCTTTTGTTAGTTGAATCTGTGTCCAATTCGGAAAACTCTGATTTAAGTTCACGAAGCATTTGCTTTGCCCATTCGTTTTTAGCTGCATTGTTATTCATGCCCTCCCACATTTGCTGCCTTTCGTCCATGCTTGCTTTTAGCTCCCTACTTAATTCAATCCTTATTTCGTCAAACCCATATCTCTGCTGAATATCATTTACAACAGATATTGTTTCGTTGACTATTTTTTCAACAATAGGATTGTTCATGCTATGTCTTTCAACAGGCTTCATTGTACCAATCGCAGTGCCTCTTTTTGTAGAATGTGAACCATACCTTACAGCTGTTGCTTCCCAGTAGTTCAAATAAGTAAAGTCGTTTACAGTATTAAATTTTGAAAGCCTAAATCTTGCTTTTTTATCAGGAATAAAATCTTTAAGGCTTTCTAGTTTTTCGTCTTTGCTCTTCTCTGTTTCTTCTTCATTAATGGCTAAAAGTGAATTGACTTTCTCCTGTGTTTTTGAAGTAATGTCCTTACCATCACTCATTAGTGGCAATATTTGTCTGATAGCTCTTGCTGAAAGGCTGCCCATTCCAGCATCATCAAATTTTAAATTGGCTAATTGAAAACAAATGTCTTTATCAAATTCAAAATGAGTTTCAATAATTGCTGCTACCTTGCTTGCATCCCCATTGGTTATATCATAGATTATTTCCCAAAGCAATTGAAGATTGGTTAGTGGTTCTTTATTTGAGTTGTCATTTTTTGATCCTTTTTCTTTTTGTTCTCTTTTTTCTCTCTTTTTATTGGTTTCCGTATATAGTTCATTAAACCATTTACCCGATTTCTCAACTAAAATATTTTGCAAGCCAACCCTCGTGTTGTTTCCTTTTAATTTAATGTCCTCCCAAGTGACTTTGTCTTTTTTAAGTTTCCTGAAATTATATTCAAAATGACATTTAATTACTTCACCTGTTTCTTTATCTACTATTTCTTTTTTGTTTCTCAATCCCAATTCATTCTCAGCAAAGCTTCTCCAAGACAAAGATTTGCTACTTTGTAAGGCATCGAATAATTCCTGCTTTACATCAGGAATTTGTTTGCCAATATATTTTTCAAAATCTTTTTCGTTAGCAAATAAATCAATCTTTTCATTCTCTAATTTTAAATACACTCGAACATTGTTTATCTGCTGCCAAACTTTAAATTCTTGAAATAATGGATGGCTTCTTGGAATGACTGTTCTTCCTACATATTCTTCAACAATTTCTTTTTTGCCAGTTCCTTTAATAGCTTTTTCTTTTTTAACCTTAATCTTCTCAAAAGGACATTGACCCTTGTTCTTAGCTTGTTGCCAAGGACGTTGAAAGAAAATAATTTTATCTTTTACCAGGTATTTTAATTGCTCTTTTTTTCCGTCTTTTTTTAGTACATCATTTAATATTGGTTGGTAATCTTTGAATGCTACTTTTGCAATTGCCTCTATGTCCAATTGGTCAAAGAAATTTTTGTGATATTGGTATTGAAAATTTAAAATCTTATCCAATTCATCCTCATACCATTTTCTATTTACAACTTGGTTTCTGATACGAGGAATTAATTGGTTCTCGTAAAAGTTTTGATAGAAGTAAGAACCAACTGTATTGCCAGCTTCACACCAATCGGTTAAGGTTTTTTGGAGATTTTGGTATTTGTAATTCCAATCAGTAGGGTCTGGAACTGTAAAGGTTATTTTATAGTATTCGTCCAGAATAACTTTCCCTTTTTTGTCTTGTTTAAATTCAGGCTTTTTAACTGTAACAAAATCACCTTTCTTAAAATCAATTACTTTCTTAAAAAGAATACCGTCTAATTCAGTAACTACTTTTTTATTTTCTTCATCCCCCAGATTATAAGGTTCATCAAATCTTATCTTGATAGAAACCTTATAATATTTAATTTCTTCTTTGTTTGTTTCATCTACTACAGCAATCTTGTTTGCCTCGTCAACTTCTAAAACTTCAGAAACATAATAATCAAACTTTGGCTTTTCTTCTTTTGCAAATCTATCGCTACTGTAACCTCTCGATTGATTTAAATGAGATAATATTCTACCCAGTTCATTCAATGAAATTTCATCCCGTATTGCTTTATCTCTAAGCTGGTAGATAGCTTTTCCAATATCATTATACTCACCTCTTTTCCCTTTTTCATTTGTGAAATAGGCTTTATCCGGGTTCATGCCAATAAAATCCAAAACCTTTCCTAATTTGTCTCTTCTTAGTTTATATCGGCTTTTCATTCTTCTAACACCTCTCTTAACTCTTCTATTGGCAGTAGGGGTTAGGGTACTTCCTTTTGGGTCATTAAGTGTAAGCCCTTTATCAAACCTTTCTGTATCCTGTGCTATAATTCTCACACCCACTGCATCCTCATAAATTCCAATTCGTTCATTGTTAATATCAGATTCTGCCTCCTTGCCAGTATTATCATTCACTTTTTTTTCATCACTAGCTTCCACAATTGCCCACCCAATAGAGGTTGTGCCAATGTCAAGTCCAAGAATTTTTTTCATATTTTTTGTTTTATCAATTTTATAGTTACTTTTACATCGAAGCAAATCACAATAAGATTTTATCGTTGTGAAAACATTTAAAGCGGCGCAAGTCGCTTTTTTTATTCCCCCTCCAATCAATCTCCCTATATATAAACTTATGAGTTACGAATTTATACAACAATATTTAATATAACCACCCATTTTATAAATTATTTTTTAAATTTTTTATTTCTAGTATTTGGGTTTGTTATTATTATTTGTTTTAAATCATAGTTTCTGTTCATTTTTGGTGTAATTCAGTAGTTTTTTAAGTAGGTTAGGGGACGCATCTCCGCCTTTTTGCTTTGTCATTCCACCTTTTTGTATTGTCATTCCGGCGAAGGATGAATCCCTTCTATTCGCTTTGGGGTGCCTCCGCTGTCGGCAAGACAATGATGAGTCTCCACCTTTCTGCATTGTCATTTCGATCCGCCCCGGCGGATCAATAAAGCAAAGTGTAACAAATGATTATGCATTGCTAGGAAGTACTTGAAATAGTTTTCAACTTTTGTTGCATAATTTGCAAGCATTGGAAACAGATCTTCACCAGCATATTCATCTTGAAAACAATATCCTTTTTCCAAAGGCATTGTTATTGCAAAGAGAATTACTAAATATTGATGAATGCACTCTATAAAACCATTGAAAAGAGATAAGAACCTTGTTTGGCTATCAAGAGAACACCATGATGCGCTATTGCTCGTTTGGAAAATAAGACAAGGCTTAACATTGAAGGTTGAACATTCCCGAATTGCTGATTACATATTATTCATAGCTGACGAGGAACTTGAAAATCATTTTTTGTCTGAAGAAAAATTTGTTTTTCCTGAATTGTCTGTTCACGACGGCAGTAGGGTGAAAGCAGAGGCGCAACACAAACAACTACGTAGTTTTATTGGCGGGTTTAAACAAAAGGAGTTTGTCACAGATGAAAACCTGAATATGTTTGCGAATCTTTTGGAAGAACACATTCGGTTTGAGGAAAGAACTTTGTTTCCAATCATCCAGCAACAAGTGTCAGCTGAAAGCCTTGAGCATATAGGAAATAGTCTTGTAGAATTTCAAAAAAATAAAAAGTGCCTTATTTGGAAAGATGAGTTTTGGCAAAAGGGTAATTCGGCGGAGAATTAGGGTCATATTTACTTTTTGGGAAAGAATCACTTTATTGGTCCGGTAGCTTCTTCTTTGTTAAGATAAGCAAGTGCTATTTTAATTTCACTGTAGCTAAATGCAGTACCAACTTTTTCTTTAATGATGGCAGCATTGGCTTCGGCAGATGAATTGATTGCTTCAATCATTTTATTCAACTTTTCGTTGTCAATCAGGTCAAGTACATCCACTTCGCCTGTTGTAATGAATCTGCATAAATGGCCTTCAATAGTAGTGACTGCCAAACCTCGTGCAACAGCAATGTCTGCTATCGTTTTGCCTGATTTAAACATTGCTAAAGTAATACGGTAAGTCTCGCCTTTTGCAGGTTTGTCTTCCTTCTCATCTTTTTCAAGTTTTACAATTACCTTCTTATCTACAAGCGATAATACGTCATTAATTTTTTGAGAAGAAGTCAATGCGTCAACAATAGTTACAGCATTATTTAACTGTTCTTTTTTTCTGTTAAATAATATAAGTAGGCTGTTTAAATCCTTTACATATTTTTTTGTCTGCTTCTTTATTTTCACTTTATTAATGTGATCTTTAACCGGACCAATTACGTTTTCCTCCAATGATTTTGCAAAGTATTCAGCAGCTGCTTTCGTTCGTTTATTTACTTCTGCATAATTGTCTTTTTCGCAGGAAACAAACAGGTATTCCAACTGCTTGCAAAATTTAAAAGCATAATCTTTTTGTTGCTCTATTGCTTTAAATATCTTTTCTGACCAAAGGATACATTTTTCAAGGTCAGGTAATTTTCTTGACTCATAACCTATATGGTGTGCATGAATGGCATCATTCAATTTATCCCAATTAAATGTATTGATCAGTGATTGTTTTATATAGGTTGATTGTCCATGTTGTAGTGTTTGTTGCAACGCATCTTCGGTCATTTCGTTTTTAGTAAAATCCAGAGCCCGAAAATCTGTACTTATACATTTTGCATCAATGATGGAATGTAATACAAGACCTGATAGGTTGGTAAGTCTGCTCAATGCTACATATACCTGACCGGGAGCAAAAGATGCACCTGCATCAATGATTGCTTTGTCAAAAGTCAATCCCTGGCTTTTATGAATAGTGATGGCCCATGCCAACCGAATAGGATAGTGGCTAAAGGTTCCTAATTCCTCTTCTTCTATACTGTCATCTAAAGTATTGTATTGGTAGCTGATGTTTCGCCATACTTCTTTTTCAAGTTCTATGATGGTGTCATCTTTGCATTGTACTTCAATCGTATCTGGCGTAATCTTTTTAATTATTCCGATTTTTCCATTGTAGTATCGCCTTTCTTCTCCATTATCATTTTTAATAAACATCACTTGCGCACCTTCTTTTAGTGTGAGTTGTTCCTCTACCGGATAAGATCTTTCATAAAACTCTCCGGTAATCGTCGCTCTAAACGTATGACTTTTTCCCTTCAATTTTTCAAGCTCTTTTTTGTTGATATTTTCTGCCAGATAATTGTGAGAGGTCAGGGTGATGTAATTGTCCTTTTTTGATGGTGAAAAATCTTGTTGGTAATGACTATTCAGCAACTCAATGTCTTGTTCTGAACAGCAATTATTTCTGACATTATTCAGCAGGTTGATAAATACATCATCCGTTTGGCGATATATTTTTTTGAGTTCTATGTACACAGGTGCAGCTTCTGCTATTACTTGTGCATCAAAGAAAAAAGGGCTTCTATAGTGTTCTTGAAGATACTGCCATTCTTCATTTTTTACAACGGGAGGCAATTGAAATAAATCGCCGATATACAACAACTGCACCCCGCCAAAGGGTATTGTGGGTTGTTTTCTGAAATGCCTGAGTACCATATCAACGGCATCTAGCATATCTGCCCGTACCATGGATATTTCGTCTATAATCAATAGTTCCAGTTCTCGTATCAGGTCTCTCTTTGTGCTGTTAAACCGGATATTTTGTAAGATGGTGTGCTTATTGTGTATTTGAATGCCAGCAGATAATGGAGAGAATGTTGGTGTATAAGCGCCAAATGGCAATTGAAAAAAGGAATGAATAGTTACCCCGCCTGCATTGATAGCTGCAACACCTGTAGGTGCCAATACAGCCATTTTTTTAAAACTGTGTTCCCTTATGTATTTTAGAAAAGTTGTTTTACCCGTTCCTGCTTTGCCGGTCAAAAAAATATGCCGGTTTGTTTGGTTGACAAATGCAACCGCATGGTCAAATATGGAATTCGTACTATCGTAATGCATAAGACGTTAGCAAATATATAAAAGGATTGATATTTTTGGTAATAAGCGACTATTTTACTGTAATTATTTATTTTTAAGTGGACACTACGACCTTTACAGCCAACATCAAAGTATGAAATCAGCCAGTTTACAGGATATTAAGCAGGAACTTACTTCTCTACCACCAAAAAAAGTATTGGAATTATGCTTGCGTTTAACAAAGTTTAAGAAGGAGAATAAAGATTTGCTGAATTATTTGTTATTTGAAGCGCACAATGTGCATGGTTATATAGAAAGTATAAAGATTGAAATGGATGAGCAATTTGCAGAATTGCCGATCAATAGTTGGTATTTAGCTAAGAAAGCACTTCGGAAAATATTGAGAGGTATCAGCAAATACAGCAAACATACAAGCACCAAAGAATCTGAAGTAGAAATGCTCTTGCATTTTTGTATAGGGGTAAAAAATTCTGGTTTGCCGATTTATAAGTACAAAGCATTAAGTAGTTTGTACGAGATGCAGTTAAAGAAACTTCATAAGCTTATTGAAGAGGTGCATGAAGACCTTCGGTTTGATTATTTAAGGCAAGCGGAAATGCTGGAGAATTAAGCACAATGCAGTCAAAAGGATTGACCTTTTAATGTTGCAAAATTTGGAAATTGCTTTAGTATTTCGCCCTTCACATAAGCGATATATTGTTTATAAGTAGCTTTTTGGTTGAAAAATAGCTTTAAATCCAGGTTTTTGAAATGCATTCATTCTGCTCCCCTCGTTATTAGATAACTCAATTCAAATTGCTTTATTATTGGTAATTATGCCATTAAAAAATGCCCTCTTAAAAAAAGTTTTGGCAGCAATGCCTTATGCCACTATTTTTGCACTCCATTTAATAAAAATGGAGCGTTGGTCAAGGGGTTAAGACACCTCCCTTTCACGGAGGAATCACGGGTTCGATTCCCGTACGCTCTACAAGTTTAAAGCCTTACTTTTCAGTAAGGCTTTTTTGTTGGGTTGTGTTTTCTCCTGAAAGTTCTTGAAACACCTATTTGCTTAATTTTGAATGAATGGAAAATCGCGTAAGGTATTTTAGAATCTATAGCTTGGAGCTTTTGGATACTTTATATTCCTATTCCAAATGAAATTGATGGTGCATTGCCGGTATTTCTACTTCAAATCCATTTTTTATTAGTCGGGCAGAAAAATCCTCCTGAACATCGTATTCTCCATGAACTAAAAACAAACGTTTCACTTCTTTTGGATTTTGGCAAGAAAGGAATTGGCAAAGATCATCGTAATCGCCATGTGCACTCATACTGTGCATTTGTCCAATTTCTGCCTCCACATTCAGTTCGTCGCCATAAATATTTACTTCTTTTGCGCCATTCGCTAGTTTGCCTCCCAACGAAAAGGGTGAGCAATATCCAACCAATAGAACAGTATTTTTAGCATCTGAGATATTATTCCTGATATGATGTTTTACCCGACCTGCATCAGCCATGCCGCTTGCCGATATAATGACATGTGGATATGGGTTGTCTATCAGGGCTTTGCTTTCATCCACTGTTTCTATATAATTCAATCCCTCAAAGTCAAATGGGTCCTTGTCCTCCAACATTACTTTTTGAACTGTTTTATTAAAATCTTCCGTGTGATTTTTCACTACCTGGGTTGCCTCAAAACTCAGTGGACTATCAACATAATACTGCACTTTAGGAAGACTGTTTTCTAGTTCAAGTTGATTTAACCAATACAAAATCTCTTGCGTACGGCCTACACTGAATGCGGGAATAATGAGGTTCCCTTTTTTCTCAATACAGGTTTTTGTTATCCATTCCTTTAGCGTGTCTTTAGAATTATGGACTTCATCGTGAAGTTTATTTCCATAGGTACTTTCACAAATAATGTAGTCTGCTTTTGGAAAAACTTCCGGAGAACGGAGGATAACATCTCCATATCTTCCTACATCACCACTAAATGTTAGTGTAGTTGTCTTATTATTTTCTGTTAAACGCAAATTAACCGCTGCACTGCCTACAATGTGCCCAGCGTCCGTATATAATACTTCTACATTTTCATTGATCCTAAACCATTGATTGTATTCCACCACCTCAAACAATTTTAAACTGGCCACTACATCTTCTACGCTATACATTGGTTCAAAGAGCGGCAATCCTTTTTTGGTTCTTTTCTTATTGATAAACTTGGTATCTGCTTTTTGTATAATGGCACTATCCTCCAGCAAAATGGCTGCAAGATCCCGGGTTCCCGGCGTGCAGAATATCTTACCTATAAATCCTTCTTTTACCAACTTGGGTATCAATCCTGAATGATCTATGTGAGCATGTGACAAAAGCAAGTAGTTTACCTCCGTTGCGGCAAAGCCAAAATGCCGGTTCAGTTCATCGGTTTCCCGCCCCATTCCTTGAAATAAGCCACAGTCAAGTAAAATATTTGTTCCATCATCCATTTGTAGTAAATGTTTTGATCCTGTAACTGTTCTTGCTGCACCATGAAAGGAAATTTTCATTGTTTGATTTTTGAATTGAGTTCAAATTACTGCTTTTCAAACAATTAATCTAGTATTAACAGATAAGATTAGGGTAATTTCATTTTCTAATGCTTAACTTTCTATCATCAAATATTAACTCAAATCAATTTCCAAAACTTCATGTACACCAAATACCATTTGCCGCTTAAAAATTTAAGCATCTGTGCTATTACTTTTTTTTTAATTTTCCTTTTATCCTGTAATCAAAAAAAGAAACTGGTCTCAATAGATCCTGAGTTCAGTAAATACATTGAAGCCTATACTTCCGGGGTTATTTCCAAGAAAAATACCATCAGAATTCAGCTCACT
The DNA here is from genome assembly GCA_031424295.1 of Segetibacter sp. Taxonomy (GTDB): domain Bacteria; phylum Bacteroidota; class Bacteroidia; order Chitinophagales; family Chitinophagaceae; genus Segetibacter. Next base: position 9,833 of record JANPHE010000112.1, read on the forward strand.
TCCGATTTACAAACCATACATACTTTAAATGAAACCATTAAGGACGATTTGTTTGATTTTTCACCCTCTGTAAGTGGCAAGGCATATTGGACAGATGAACGAACCATAGAGTTTAAGCCCGATAAAGACCTTACACCAAATGAATTGTATGAAGTAAGTTTTAATCTTGGCAATGTTCGAAAGGTGCCTTCTAAGTTCGATGATTTTGTATTTAATGTTCAGGTAATAAAACCTTCATTCAGTGTA
>JANPHE010000113.1:0-17190 GCA_031424295.1 Segetibacter sp.
AAATCAGGCAACCCTATCTGTGGTTAATGATTGCCGGCGCCGGACTACATCATTTGGTATTTTGGGGATTTTCTACTGAGCACGATCATTCTGTTGTGAAGATGGCACTGCCAATTGCTTTTGCAAGTGCAGTTGGAATCAGCAATTTAGCAGCGATGAAAAGAACAGCAATCACCATTTTGGCGGTAGCTGTAAACATTTCTCTATACTTTTATCTTCACAATTATTTCCAGCGAAGCGGCATTTATACAAACCCTGAATTCTGTGCCCAAACCGGCAATTTTATTCATAAAAACTTCTCAGCTTCTGATAAAATATTTATGAACACAGAAGGCAAATACTTCCTTCAATTGGAATACTATGCCCACAAACAATACCTTTTGGTCAACTCAAGTACAGAGGCCTCAGCCATTATGAAAAAGGATTTTCCTGGTCAGAAAGGATATTATATTGACCTGAAAAATGGACAGATTATCTCGGTGGTTAAAATAAATTATTGACACAAAGCTCACATTCATGTAAGTTTTTTAACACTTTTATTCTTTGCTTTCCGTTTACTTTGCCGCTCTAATTGATTTTTTATGAATAAAAATGTACTTATTGTTCTGAATGTGATTTTATTTTTGTTGGTAGGTGTACTATTTTATTACCAATTTTTCTCAGGAAGAGAAGCCTCCTCTACACCCAAAGCACATGCACCTGCAAATAGTTCTAATGGTCCTTTCCTAATGGCATTTTTTGAAATGGATTCGATAGAAAACAAGTATGAATTCTTAAAAGAAGTAAAAAGTGAATTGAAAGCTCAGGAAGATGTAATGAACAAACAACTGAATATGCTGAAGAACCAATACATGGAGAAAGTAAATAAGTTTCAGCAAGAGGCTCAATCAATGAGTCAAGAGCGCCAGGGCACCATGCAGCAAGATCTTATGCAGGAGCAAAAGTTTATTCAAAATAAAGAGCAATCTATGGGTCTTGAATTACAAGATGCTTCCTTTAAAAAAATGCAGGAAGTAAACAAGACAATTGAAGCATTTCTGAAAGAATACAACAAAGACAAAACTTACGCTTACATTTTGGCCCACCAATCAGGAATGATTTATTACAAGGATACCGCATACGACATCACAGAACCCATTCTAAAAGGCCTGAACGAAAGATATAAAAAGAAGAAGTAACGCCTTTATAAGTACTCAAATGCTTATCTTCATCCCGTCCTGCTAAATAGCTGTACGGGATTTTTTTATGACCAATACCAACGCTTTCAAACCCACATTAGGCCTGCTTGATGCCACTATGATAGTAGCGGGCAGCATGATCGGTTCGGGAATTTTTATTGTTAGTGCCGATATTACCCGGAATGTAGGCAGCTCCGGGTGGCTCATTCTTGTATGGGTTATCACCGGCTTCATGACCCTGACTGCGGCATTGAGTTATGGCGAATTAAGTGCCATGTTTCCTAAAGCCGGCGGTCAATACGTTTATTTGAAAGAAGCTTATAATCCACTTGTCGGATTTTTATACGGTTGGAGTTTTTTCTCAGTTATTCAGACTGCTACCATAGCAGCAGTAGGGGTAGCATTTGCCAAGTTTACAGCCTACTTATTTCCATTCTTTAGCGAAGACCACATTTTGTGGGGCATCAAAAAAGGGCTAAGTGAAACTGGAAAAATGACCTACAGTTTTAGCATCAGTGCTGCACAGTCATTATCCATTGTAGTTATTGTCTTATTAAGTTACATCAATACAAAAGGTGTGAAGGGAGGCAAATTAATCCAGACTACTTTTACCCTTACCAAACTGCTTAGCTTATTTGGGTTGATCATTTTCGGTTTTATCATTGCCAAAGGTGATATATGGACCGCCAATTGGAGCCATGCATGGGACCTCCAAAAATTATCTCCCGACGGAACCATTGCAGGATACACAACAGCCGCTGCTTTGGGTGCAGTTGCTGCTGCCATGGTGGGTTCTATCTTTAGCAGCGATGCATGGAACAATGTGACCTTTATAGCAGGGGAAATCAAAAATCCAAAAAGAAACATCGGATTAAGTTTATTTCTGGGAACACTTGTCGTAACCATTATTTATGTGTCTGCCAACCTCATGTACACCTCAGTATTACCCCTTCATGATATTGCCACTGCAGATAAAGACCGGGTAGCTGTAGCCGCATCGCATGCCATCTTTGGAAATATTGGCACAGTCATTATCGCGTTGATGATTATGGTATCAACTTTCGGTTGCAACAATGGGTTAATATTGGCTGGCGCAAGGGTTTACTTTACGATGGCAAAAGATGGCTTATTCTTCAAGAAGGTTGGCAAGCTCAATCAACATGCGGTACCTTCTTATGCCTTGTGGATTCAATGCATTTTTGCATGTGCATGGAGCCTAAGTGGCAAATACGGAGATCTGCTGGACATGATCAGTTTTGTGGTGGTCGTATTTTACATCCTCACCATTTTAGGTGTTTTCATCCTAAGAAAAAAACGACCGGATGCCGAGCGACCCTATAAAGCATTTGGCTATCCAATCATGCCCGCTTTGTATATTTTAATGGGGCTTGCATTCTGCACGCTATTGATCATTTATAAACCCCAATACACCTGGCCCGGAGCTATTATCACATTATTGGGTGTACCCTTTTATTATCTTGCAGTTTCAAATAAAAAGCAAGCAGCATGAGTGTAAACTGGCACCAGTTATTTGAATCGTTTTCTAACCAGCAAGTTGCTGTGGTTGGCGATGTTATGCTGGACTCCTACCTATGGGGAAATGTAGAACGCATTTCACCGGAAGCCCCGGTACCAATAGTAGCCATTGGCAATAAGGAAGACAGAATAGGTGGCGCAGGCAATGTTGCTTTGAATACAGTAGCACTCGGCGCACAAACGACTGTATTTTCAGTTATTGGAGATGACAAAGATGGTCATACTTTATTATCGCTTTTTAAGGCAAACAATATCGATAGCAGTTACATCATCTCAAGCAGCAAACGCATAACCACCAGCAAAACAAGAATCATTAGCCGGAACCAGCAAATGATGAGATTGGATTCTGAAATGGTGAATGATATTAATGAAAGCGAAGAACAGCAGTTGCTGATTGCTTTCAGTGAATATGTAGATAAAGTTCAACCTTCTGTTGTCATTTTAGAAGACTATAATAAAGGGGTTTTATCTGAAACGATTATTACCAGCATCTTGGAGCTTTGTAACCAAAAAAATATCATTACAACCGTAGATCCCAAGCGAAAAAACTTTTTTAGTTACAAAGGCGTTACCCTTTTTAAACCCAACCTGAAAGAAGTTAAAGATGCACTCAATGTGCTGTTGGACGAAGTAAATATTGAATTTCTGGAACAAGTTCATTCCCAATTAAGTGAGCAATTGCATCACAACATTTCGCTCATTACCCTATCAGAAAAAGGCGTTTTTTATCAGAATAAAAATAAAAGTGAAATTTTGCCCGGTTATTTCCGGTCCATAACAGATGTAAGCGGTGCCGGCGATACTGTTATTGCAGTGGCTTCATTGGTCTATGCTGCTACAAAAGATATTCAACTCTCGGCTACTATGGCAAATCTTGCCGGCGGACTTGTGTGCGAAGAAGTAGGAACAGCAGCCATCAACAAAGAAAAATTGCTGAAAGAATGCATGACTACGCTTGTTTAACCAATTAATAGACATTCTTATTTACCCGGAAATTTTTATCCTACATTCGCAACTACAAACGCTTACCATACATGCAAAAGCTTACGATTGTTATACACGGTGGTGCCGGAACAATATTGAAGGAAGAAATGACACCTCAGCTGGAAGCATCCTATCTTGAAGGCTTGCAATCAGCATTAGACGCCGGATATGCGGTTTTATTAGCAGGCGGATCTGCGGTGAATGCAGTAAAAATAGCTACCATCGTTCTTGAAGACAATCCGCTTTTTAATGCCGGCCGAGGTTCAGTATTTACAAAAAAGGGCGAACAGGAAATGGACGCATCTATCATGGATGGATCGACTTTGGATGCAGGTGCAGTAGCAGGCGTAAAAAACGTAAGGAATCCAATAGCATTAGCAGCTGAAGTATTACATAACAGCGATCATGTATTTCTGAGTGGAACAGGTGCTGTGGATTTTGCCATAAAGCAAGGCCTTGCACTGGAACCGGACGAGTATTTTTATACCCAGTTTAGATACGACCAATGGAAATCCGTACGGGATTCGGACAACTATTCATTAGATCATACCCTTCTTGAAAACAGCGGGTTCAAAGATAAAAAGTTCGGCACTGTTGGCGCCGTAGCTTGCGATTGTAATGGCAATGTAGCAGCTGCTACAAGTACCGGTGGCATGACCAATAAAAAATATGGCAGAATTGGGGATACACCGATAATAGGTATTGGCACCTATGCCAATAACAAAACGTGTGGCATCAGTTGTACAGGTCATGGTGAAATCTTTATTAAAGCAGTAGCTGCATACGATGTAAGCGCCTTAATGGAATACAAAGGAATGAGCCTTAAAGATGCTTCTGACCTGGTTGTTATGAAAAAGTTGGTTGCGCTGGAAGGCGAAGGTGGACTTATAGCAGTTGACGCACAAGGAAACTACAACATGCCATTCAATAGTGCGGGTATGTATCGTGGAGTAAAAACTAATGACGGGAAAAACGAAGTAGCTATTTACAAATAATAGCAGATAAATTGATTGACAAGGACCTGCCGCCTGTTCACATTCTTATTTCGCTGAAATAATAAAATTCATTTTTAAGCAATTTTTAATTTGAGCTTGGTAATCCATTTAGTAAATTCGTCTTTATCTTTTGCTAACCTAAAAAAAATGCCCTGTGAACAACCTAATTTTTATCCTCTATGCCTTAATTGGCTCCTCTGTTTTTTTAATATCTTATGTAGCATTTAATAGTTATTTATCTTTAAAGAAAATAAATAAGAATTAAAACATCTCCCCAACGAGGATCTATTGGTTACTCTTCTATAACATAGTATTGTAGAAAATAGCATCTTTGCACGATGGACAAATATGCCATCATCGTTGCAGGAGGTTCGGGGCAAAGAATGGGTTCCGAAACGCCCAAGCAATTTCTACTGCTAAAAGGCAAACCTATCATTCACTATGCTTTAAAGGCTTTTCTTGAAGCATTTGATGATATCAGGATTGTTCTTGTACTACCAAAAGAACACTTAGCTATCGGAGAAAAAATTATTGATTCATTTCAAACTGATAACAAAATCCAACTAACCTCTGGAGGCAAAACACGGTTCGAGTCAGTAAAAAACGGGTTACAATTTGTATCACATCCATCCATCGTTTTTGTTCATGATGGTGTAAGGTGTTTGGTAACCAAACAGCTTATTCGTAATTGCTTTGATCAAGCGTTAGAAAAAGGAAGTGCTATCCCCGCTATTGTCCCCGCAGACTCTATGCGAATGACAAAAGGCACCACTCATTCAACCATCAATCGGGAAGATGTCAGAATCATTCAGACACCGCAAACATTCATGTCAGAAATAATAATTCCGGCATTTAAACAAGACTACAATGAATCGTTTACCGATGAAGCTACCGTAGCAGAAGCTGCAGGCAATCAAGTTTATCTTATAGAAGGTGAATATTCGAATATCAAGATAACCCGCCCAATCGATCTTTGCATTGCAGAAAATCTTCTCGCTTCTATTGCTTAAACCATTTTATAAACCAGGGAAGGTTATTGAATTTTAAATTGAAATATGGTTGGTTGGCGCCTCCGAAATTTTCATAAAACGATTTTACACCCGGCAAGTCCGAGCCTTCAAAATCAAACAATAATGGTTGACCTGCAAATTCTTTTATTATTGAATCCAATAAAAAATGATTGGCTTCAACCTTTCTGCCACCGGTAGTAATGGTGTTCATCATGTTGTATATCCGCTTGCCATCATTCAACATGATAGCAGCAGCCAATAATTCACCCGCATCATTCACTACTTCTCTGCACAACAACATTTTATTCTCCTTTGCATATGTACACAATGCCGAGAAGTGATGATAATCTGTAGGCGAAACGTGCGGCATTCTTTGATGATAATATTCGCGATAAATCATGACAAGCTTAGCTAAATCATCCGATGATTGATAATGCAAATCAAACTGTTTGCTTCTCTTTAAATTCTTGATGAGGTCTTTATGGTAGTTCTCCGAGATGGTCTGATATCCTGCCCCCAAATGAATAACATAATTTGTTGCAGGTTTGCAATGAACAAGTGATTTTATCATTTGAACAGGTGAACCATAATTCCAATTTACTTCCCAGAAACTGTACCGATGCTGCAGATCAGCTAAAATTGTTTCAAAGGGCACTTCTACTCCACTCCTAGCAAAAATTCCCAATTGCTGTGTAAATGGTGGCTGGTAAAGATATTTTATTCCAAAATTTTTTCTGTGAACCAAGGGCAGCACCCAATCATAATGATCGCCCACCAAAGCGCTCCAACCCGCAGCCATATTATCTAAATAAAATGAATGCCCGTAGATAAGCCCATGGGGCGAAGCATACATACATTCATCCCAACGCTGTTTATCAATTTGGTGATTGTTAAGAAATTGTATGTTGCTGCTTTTAGGCATTATTTGCAAGTTAGGATTAGCATGGATGAAATGAACCGAAAAAAAACAACATTACAAATGAAAGCATATACCCCAAAAGCTGTTGAGAAATTGAATGAACCTAGTCTTTCAACTACGCTTCTTTACGCTACAACTTTCACAAGGTAATAGTTGGTCTTTCCCTTTTGAACAAACAAATATTTTTCGTTTATAAACAATGAAATATTAATGGCAGTCGCGACATCTGTCACTTTCTGTTTGTTTAAACTAATGCCCCCTCCTATGATCATCTTCTTTGCTTCTCCCTTACTGGGAAAAATAGTAGATTCCGTAAGAAAGCTCACCAGGTCAACATTAGCCAATTGTTCCTTGCTCACCTCTATTGCCGGCACTCCCGATAAGGTGTCATTTAATTCATCTTTCGTCAGTGAAGCTATGATCTGCAGGGTGTCTTTGCTAAACAACAATTCAGTAGCCTGTATCGCTTTTTGGAGGCAATCATTTCCATGTACAAAAGTTGTCACTTCTTCTGCCAGTTTCTTTTGCAACTTCCGTTGGTGCTCACTCCCTTTGTGTTCAGATAAAATAATATTCACTTCTTCCTGCGTTAGAAAAGTAAATATCTTGATATAACGCTCTGCATCCGCATCTGAAGTATTTAACCAGAATTGGTAAAACTCATAGGGCGAGGTCTTGTTAGCATCCAACCAGATATTTCCTTTCTCACTTTTGCCAAACTTGCTGCCGTCTGCCTTTGTAATGAGCGGGCAGGTAAAAGCAAATGCTTCTCCCTGTGCCTTCCGGCGGACCAATTCAGTTCCCGTTAGGATATTGCCCCATTGATCACTACCACCCATCTGCAGCTTACAATGCTTTTGTGTATAGAGGTAGTAGAAATCATATCCCTGTATCAATTGGTAAGTAAACTCTGTGAAGCTCATTCCGCTATCCCCTTCCAGTCTTTTCTTTACGCTATCCTTGGCCATCATGTAGTTCACCGTAATGTGCTTACCGGCCTCCCGAATGAATTGCAAGAAACTAAACTCCTTAAACCAATCGTAGTTGTTCGCCATCTCCGCAGCATTGGGCTTGGATGGATCAAAATCAAGATACTGCTCCAGTTGTTTTTTTACACCGGCTACATTGTGAAGCAAAATTTCTTCGCTAAGCAGATTTCGCTCTTCACTTTTTCCACTCGGGTCGCCTACCATACCCGTTGCGCCGCCAACCAAAGCGATGGGTTTATGACCGGCTTTCTGCAAATGAACAAGCAATAAAATGGGTACCAAACTACCAATGTGCAAACTATCTGCAGTAGGATCAAAGCCGATATATGCCGTGGTCATTTCTTTCAATAACTGCTCCTCTGTGCCCGGCATAATGTCTTGTATCATGCCTCGCCAACTAAGTTCATCAATAAGGTTCATGTGCTTGATGTTTTGCCCGCAAAAGTAGGGCAGAAAATGGGAACTTATTTTATAGGACCGCCTTTACTAAAATCAGTTTTCGAAATAAAACGCAAAACCAAGGTCTCTCATTGACAATATTCCTAGTTTTGATTAACTGAAAACCCAGATAATTATGTGTTATGACATTTCCTTTAAGAAAACAATTAAGCAACTAAGCGATTACTTTCCTGATCTGCAAATAGGTAATGAAATCAATGTAAATTTCGAGTCGGCTATTCATATCATTGGCCATGCTTTTGGAGAACACCCCGTTATTTATAAAAACAAGGAAGATGGCAAACCTCATGTACATCTTATGGAATGGGGCTGTATTCCTTTCTATGTAATAGATGAAAACCAGTTTAAAAAAAGCAGGACCGGAATGCTGAATGCAAGAAGTGAAAAAATTCTGGAAGACACAAAAAGCTATTGGTACAAAATACGGAACAGAAGGTGCCTAATACCGGTTTCCGGCATCTTTGAACACAGAGAAATAGCGGGATGGAAACATAAGGTACCCTATTTCATTAAATTAAAGGATCAGGAAATTTTCTTTTTACCAGGCCTGTATTCAGTTGCAGAACTACCCGACAAAGCAACCGGAGAAATGATAAAAAGATGGACTTTTACTTTGATAACAAGAAGCGCAAATAAGGTAATGAAAAATATACACAATGGCGGAGAAAACAAAGGAAGAATGCCCATGTTCTTACCACTTGATAACGCACATGATTGGATAATGCATGAACTGGATGCAGACGAATATAAATTGCTGTTGAATTTTGAAATGCCTTCGGATGCTTTAGAATTTTATCCCGTTTACACCATTAGGTCGCCAAAACTCCGACCGGATGAGAAGGCAAAAGACGCGTATTTCGCATGGCCTGATTTGCCTGAACTTAATCTGGAATAATTCATGAACAACCCTGATTTATGAATAAAAACAGGATCGGTCTCAGTGCTGGGAAAGGAAATAAGATATGAAATTATAAGGTACTTATTACAGTCAGTTTCTCCATGGTTGGTGTTGGGCTACCGCCTTCTTTCTCAAGGGTAATTGCAAATGCCTGAACAGAGCCAAAACTTTTCATTTTCTGAATGTTGTACTTCTTGCCATTATTATCTAGCATTATCATTCCTGCATCAACAGGTTTTCCATCTATAATCGCCCACAATTGATATTGCGATCCTTTGGGCACTTCTGGCAATCCACTTGCTTCTATATAAACATCGCCAGAATTTCTTAACCAAAATATTTTTGCAGTACTAGATGGTGAACTTGGCGTTCCTTTCAAAACCACTTGCTGGCTATAATTGTTTAGGGGTACTTCTAAGTTACTGTTCAATGAAGCAATAGTACTTTCCTGAGCTTGAATTTTGCTTTCAGCAATTGCTAGATCATTACTTGCCGATTTATACTTGTCGTAATAATTGACAGTTAGGATTGAAGAACCGATCAGCAAGATTATGGATGCAGCTACCGCATACTTCCAGAAATTATTAATACTTCTAACAGGAGCCGGAATGCTTATCGAAGGAATAGAGCGATCATCGCTTTTGCTCATTATTTTAGAAAGCAATTTATTCTTCACTTCAGCAGAAGGAACTACAGCATGTGCCCTATCGTATTGTTCCAGGCTATACTCTATAGCAAGCAACTCTTGTGCAACTTCCGGATAGGTAGCCTTCCAGGATTGTACTTGTATAGTTTCTTGCTCATTTGTTTTTTCCAAAACATAGAGTTCTAATAAGCCTGATGATATGATGTCATTTATTTCCAACCTTAGGTAAATATTTTTCTTAATTCAATAATCGCACTTCTAATTCTTGTCTTTACAGTTCCTTCGGGAATTTCCAATTCTTTTGCTATTTCTTTTTGTGTGTATCCCTGGTAATAGGACATGTTGATCAGTATTTGTTGCTTTTCATCTAAAAACTCCAATTTTCGTCTAAAATCATTGCTTTCAAATTTATTGATAACATTATTATTAACAGCAATATTAGTAAGCACCGATTCGTTTGTAACAATTCTATTTTGATTCTTATATTGACTACTTTTCATGGTATCCAATGCCAGGTTGTGCGCAATTCGCCTCATCCACGTATATAATTTCCCCTTGGTATCGTCATATAAATCTATGTTGTTCCAAATTTTCAAAAAGGCTTCTTGCAATATGTCTTCGGCTAACGTTACATCATTGACCAGCATAAATATTACTCCATTTAATGAAATGTTGTAATTATTGTACAAATATGAAAATGCTTTTTCGTCCCTGTCTTTTAGGGATGATACCAATTCATGCTCAGTATATTGTTGTTTGCTGATTTGCACTATAGATTAAAAATTACGCAAAGTTATATAATAGTAACAAAACTTTACTTTTTGAAATTAATAATTTAATACTTGCAAAATTAATACCACCCTATTTTGATTCTTTTAACGTGTATAGTTAGGCAAAATTGTTCAACAAAAATACAATCCATACCCATTTACGAATTACTGTAACAAAAAGTTTTACTTGGAAATAATATAGTTAATGGCCTATTGTTAAAAAGATGTAGGATTTAAAAAACCATCAAACAATCTATTGCGTATATAACTCCATAAACTGCTTTAGGTCATGAGCAAACAACATCATATAAGACAATTTAGGTGGTATACCTATTGGATGATATTTCTTATTAGTACGCTAGTTGCTTCCCTATCCACTTCTGCTCAGCGCAGTACAAAAGGAATCTATTTAATACACGCCGAAACAAAAATACCGGTGCGGGACGCTTTGCTTAAAATAACTGAAACTAATTATGGTGTGTTGTCTGATGACATTGGCTTCATTACCTTCGAAAAAATTCCTGCCAATACCAAAGAAGTTACCATTTCATGTATAGGGTTTCAAACCATCGTCTTAGATATATCAGCATTAAAATATGCTGATAATTTCACAACAATAAAATTGACGCCTAAAGTTTCTAGTTTAAAGGAAATAAAAGTAATTGCATCATCCAACAGAGGGATATTCAAAACCATTAGCGACCTCGATATTCACCTTCGACCCATCAATAATTCTCAGGAAGTACTACGCATGGTACCCGGATTGTTTATAGGGCAACATGCCGGAGGCGGAAAAGCGGAGCAAATTTTCTTAAGAGGGTTTGACCTGGACCATGGCACAGACATTAATATTTCTGTAGATGGAATGCCTGTAAATATGGTGAGCCATGCCCATGGTCAGGGATATGCAGATCTGCACTTTCTAATTCCAGAGCTCATTGACAAAGTAAATTTTAATAAAGGACCTTATTATGCAGATAAAGGGAATTTTACTACAGCAGGTTTTGTTGAATTTAAAACCAAGGATTATTTAGAAAATAATTTTGTAAAGGTGGAAGGTGGTCAGTTTAGCACTTTTCGAGGAATTACAGGCATCAACCTCATAAAATCAAAAGGTGAAAGAAGAAACCACAGTTTGTACTTTGCCGGCGAAGGATCTTTTACAAAAGGCTATTTTGAAAGTTCGCAAAACTTTAGCCGGTACAATGGTATGCTAAAATATCATGGATCATTTAACAACAAAAATACTTTAAGTGCATCACTTACTGGTTTTACAAGTAAATGGAACGCTTCAGGGCAAATACCTGACAGGGCAATAGAAAATAATTTGGTTGGTTTCTATGGAGCAATTGATAATACAGAAGGTGGTAAAACTTCTAGAAACAATGCTAATGTAACGCTACAAACAAAGCTAAATAACGGCGGTAATATGAGCAATCAAATTTTCTATAGCAAATACAAATTTGAATTGTACTCCAACTTTACATTTTTCAAGGAAGACCCAAATAATGGCGACCAAATAAGGCAAAAAGAAAGTAGAGATATTCTAGGCTATAACGGATCTTACCAAAAAGAATATAACATTGGCAATATAAAGACAGAGACAAAAACCGGCGTTCAGGTTAGGTACGATGTAGTTAATAATATAGAACTGACAAGAACTAAAAACAGAATTACTAACACAAACGAACTAATGCTGGGTAATGTACGAGAGCTGAATGGCGGAGCATATATTTCTCAAAAATTCTCACTAACAAAAAAGTTAGATCTTACCGGTTCTATCAGAAGCGATTATTTTACCAATCGATACGATAACAAACTTGCTTCCAAATCATTTTCGTCCAACTCAACCATTATTAGTCCAAAGCTGAACCTCAATTATCGGGTAAACGATAAGGTTCAATTCTATTTGTACAATGGCAAAGGATTTCATAGCAATGATACGAGAGTATCTGTACAACAAAACGGCAAAAAAGTAGTTCCACCTGCATATGGAACAGATGTAGGAGGCGTATTTAAAATTGGTGAAAAAATACTTTTTCAAGCTGCCATTTGGTATTTATGGCTAGATCAGGAATTTGTATATGTAGGTGATGAGGGAGTGGTAGAAGCAGGAGGTCAGACAAGAAGAATAGGCCTTGATTTCTCAGCGAGATATGAAGTGGCCAATAATCTATATGCTGATATGGACATAAGCCTTGCTGATCCAAAAGCAATAGGTGTTCCCAAAGCAGAAAGCTATCTACCATTGGCTCCACATTTTACCAGTATTGGCGGGATTACGTATAGGAAAGGAAAAGGATTGAATGGCAGTTTGCGCTACCGATTTATGAACAACAGGCCAGCCAATGAAGACAATTCTGTAGTTGCTACAGGCTATTTTATTACGGATGCTGCTATTAACTATTCCAACAAAAAATGGGAGGCTGGATTGTCCATTCAGAATCTTCTAAACACCAAATGGAAAGAAACACAATTTGATACCGAAAGCCAATTACAATCAGAACCAGCGCCTGTCTCAGAGATACACTTTACACCAGGAACACCCTTTTCGGCAAGACTTAGTTTTACAATATTTTTCTAAAAAGATATGATGCTATTGACGAGTCATCATTTACATTCATAGACAATGCCTATAAAACAAATTGTTTATAGAAATACTAATAGGCTATATAAAATATGATAGACATTTAAAACTTAAGACCAAGCACTATTTTCATCAAGTGAATTTAAAAATGAATTGGCTGTTTCCAAATGGTTGTTTTGTTTAGCATCTGACATTTTATCAAAACTACGTACCAACATACCAAGTCTTGGATTCTGCAAAAAGAAATCCCTATGCTGATGCATAAATCGCCAAAACAAACCATCCCATACAGTCTGCCAACTGCCTTTATTGTAATCACTCATTTTGAGTAGGTAATTGCTGCCACTGATATAAGGCTTTGTCGACATCAAACCTCCATCTGCAAACTGACTCATACCATATACATTTGGTACCATTACCCAATCATACGCATCTACAAAGAGCTCCATAAACCAACGATAAACCTCGTTAGGATCGAACTCACACAGCAGCATAAAGTTTCCAAGAACCATCAACCGCTCAATGTGATGGCAATAACCCGTTTTTAAAACCTTTTTTATTGTGTCATCAATCGGCTCAATACCAGTAGTTCCGGTCCAAAAAGATGCTGGAATTTTTCTGCTAAAGCCCCAATAATTCATTGTTCGTTCTGTTGATCCTTTTAATTCATACACTGCCCGGATAAACTCTCTCCAACCTGCAATTTGCCTTATGAAACCTTCCAGCGAATTCAATGGAACTTCGTGATTGCTTGCATAGGATAACGCCTCCTCAATTATAAACTGAGGAGTTAGCAATCCAACATTTAGCATTGGGGATAAAACACTGTGATTTAGCACTAGCTCTTTGGAGACAATAGCATCCTCATAAGAACCGAACTCAGCAAACCTACATTTAAAAAAGTCTGCGAGCCACGTTTTGCTTTCATTAAATGATGTAGGAAAAATGAAATCACTATTTAAATAACCAACGTTGTCAGGAAAATACTTCTGGGTATAACTTATCGCTTCTGTATAATATCCGGATGGACTAATTAAGTCCATTTTAGGGGGCGTTTTACTCTTAGGATATTTCAAACGATTTTCATCATCATAAGTCCATTTTCCACCAACAGGCTTTTGATTTTCTTCTATTAAAATATTTTTATTCAACCGTTGATACTTGTAAAAATCAGTTTGAAAAAGTCGCTTTTTATTTTGAAAAAAAGTTTCATTTTCCTGAGCAGAATTTATAAAAAGCTGTGATTGATTTTTATTAATCAAAAGTTGGTATTCATTACTTGTTTGCACAATTCTCCTTTCCAACCAACAATCTGTTGTATCCATATACTCTAAAGAAGCAATGCCCTTCGACTTTAAATAAGGAATTAGCTTTCTTACATCTGATAGTTCGTTGAAAGAATCAATATAAACAACGTCAATATTTTTTGATAGAAGGTAACCTTCATAAAACTTCATGCTTGCCCTATGAAAAATAATTTTCTGTTTATGAAAATTAAATTGCTTGAAGAAGAGCCACTCTTCAATAAGATAAATAGTATCACATTTAGAAACAATTGAGTTATGCTCAAACAATTGATGCGGAAAAATTAAACCTGTTCTCATACTTTGTTTTTATTCATTCTACATTTATCACTGCAATATTTCACTTCATCCCATACTTTTTCCCATTTCTTTCTCCAACTAAAAGGTAGCTTACAAACCACACATACCTTTGAAGGCAGATCTCTTTTCTTCATAAAATAATTGTTCTTATTGCTCTATTTTAATCTGGTATTTCTATCGGCATTCACATGTTTTTTTAAAATTCTGTCTCCCTCTTTTACAACCGATGCAGTCTTACTAAAACTCCACACCACTTCGCTTGCTTTCTTCCTTGTTGCTTCAATATCAACAATTGGTTTAGGATAATCTTTGCCAATTATAACCTTGTAAATAATTTGCTCCATTTCTCCCAGTTTCCAAGGCTCATGTACCAATGCTGCCGGAACAAGTGCCAACTCAGGAACCCATGTCTTAATAAAAATACCTTCAGTATCGTGCTCCTGAGAATTTTTTATTGGATTGTAAATCCGAATGGTATTAATACCGGTAACCCCTGATTGCATTTGCAATTGAGGATAATGAATACCCGGTTCGTAATCTAAAAATTGCCTCGCTAAAAAATGAAGGTCTCTCCAGTCTTGCCAAAGATTAAAAACAAAAAAAGAAACGACCATAGCCCTCATTCTGAAATTAATATAACCTGTAGCAACAACGCATCGCATACATGCATCTACTATAGGCACTC
Organism: Segetibacter sp.; assembly: GCA_031424295.1. Classification (GTDB taxonomy): domain Bacteria; phylum Bacteroidota; class Bacteroidia; order Chitinophagales; family Chitinophagaceae; genus Segetibacter. The sequence goes on from JANPHE010000113.1 coordinate 15,261, forward strand.
CCGTTTGCCCCATCTGCCATGCCTGGATGTAAACTTCATTTTTTGGTTTTACAAAATCAGCATAATCTTTGTTTACATGCTCAAACTCCATCCTACATTCATCTTCAAATTTTTGCATGAAGTGGCAGTGCCAATGTAAACGGGATATAAAATTAGATAATGCTCTTTTATTACTTGCTGTTGAATAATGCTGCATAGTATATTGATAAACCATGCGCATACTTATATTTCCATAAGATAAATATGGAGAGATCCGACTACATCCTTTTCTACTCAATGCCGGCTTGGATATATGTTTTGAGTAATTAACATATCTGTCCTTTATAAAACTGTTCAAATACTTCCAAGCATACGATTCGCCTCCTTGTTGAAAATTACTATCTCGATTGGTGATAGATGAATCTAATTCAGCGCCTTTTATTTCATTATAAATGGATGAGTCGAGATTAAAGAAATTCAAACTTTGCAAGTCTATTAACTTTGGCTCTGCAGTCATTGTTTGCTCCCACCGCTTAGACCAATTCTTTCTCGATTTAAGTTTTCGTATTACACCATTGTGTTGAGACTCTTTCCAATCAATTTGGTTCTTTGCACAAAACGCTTTGATTGCAATATCCCTGTCATAGGTTATTTTATTACCAATTTCCTGATGAGAAAAAATACTATCAATATTATAGTGCCGCTTTAGCTTTTCAAAAACCAATAATGCTTCGGAATGAAAAATATACACCTGAGCATTACAGTCAAGCAGTTTTATTTGCAGATCTTGCAAAGATTCGTTCACAAATCGCCAATGCCTTACATCACTATCAGCATAGTCCATTACCGAAGGTTCAAAAAGGTAGATGAATAAAATGGGTAATTGCTGCTTTTGTGCGTTAAAAATGGGTTCGTGATCTGTCAACCGCAAATCCCTTTTTAGCCAAACAATTACAATAGCTTTATCGCCTAAATACTTTGTGGCCATTTGTCTGTTGTTGCATAACTTAATCTTTCTATCAAACTAGTTTTGTAATAGGCATCTAATCCTGCGCTAGCTAAAACATTTGCTTTATCCAAGGCAACAAAACCTGAAGGAGCTACTAATGATTCATCCAGTTCGATATGTTCAATGCTGCCAATAATTAAGATCGTTCCATTTATGGCAATATCAATCTTTTGCTGAAATTTCATTGCAATCTTAACGACAGCTTCAGCTACGTATGGTGCATCAAAACCTGGACGATAATATGCTGTGAAGCCGCATTGCTGAAACTCCGAAACAGCTCTTTCATATTTAGCAGATGTTTGGTGAGCTCTTATGTAATCGTTCGCACCGATATAGTTAATGGTGTATTGGCTTGTTTCCAAAATATTATTCAGCGTATCTCTACGTACTGTATCCGGCCTGCAAATAAACCCCCAAAGTGGAGGGTTGGCACCTAAATGTATGAGCGAATTAAAAATAGCAAGGTTACTTTGACCACCGCTGGATTGAGTGCCAATTAAAGACACTTGTTTTATACCTGCCAATGAATTAATGAATGTAGCACGGTACTGGCTTTCAAATTGGCCTATTTCTTCCTTGTCTATTTTCATATTAAGCGTATTTAATTGAAATCTGCTTTTCTATCTTTTTCCAAAAAGAAAAAAATGAAGGATAATAATCTGTTGCAACGTCCACTATCCAATCTCTTGGTTCAATGGTCCCGGTGTATCCAAAATTTAATGGGTGTTCTTTAAAAAAAATATTTTCTATCTGATAGTTGCTAGTGAGCGATTCAAAAGAACCAACAAACACTTGAATGCCCGGAATGTTCTTAGTTAATGCCAATAGAAAATCAATACACTTATTGCTTACCGGATACGCTTCAAAAAAATCGGGCTCCAACAGCAAAATCCTGTTGCCTTCAACTCCTTGTTTCCAAAGCGGATCTACATTGTAATAGTT
>JANPHE010000114.1:0-9401 GCA_031424295.1 Segetibacter sp.
GAAGCCACCGGCATTTATACAAAAAAAACTGAAAATGTATTGTTGAAAGAATTGAGAATGGTGGATCTGAAGATGACAGAACCTAACAACAGCGCTTGCCTAATGACCTGCTACCTGGAATATGCTAAAATTGGGAACATAGAAACCCTGAGCGGCACCTATACAAGCATAAGCGTAAAAGACAAATCTGAATGTGGAAGTGGTAAAGTTTACCTTGAGAAAACAACAACATCCGATTTCTATAAAGAAGATTTTATTTTAAAGAAAGAAAATGAACTCCGGAATAAATCAAAAGCAGAATTGCCCAAACCACCGATAGTGAAAAAAGGTTCTTCTCCTTCTATCCCATCAATTCCTCCAGTTAAAAAGATAATCAAACCAGGTGCAGAGGACGATTTGGTAGTAAAAAATCCTAAAAAAGACAAGCCGATCATAACTGATACTGCTCCAAAAACTAGGGTCATCCAAGTGCCAAAAGAATCTCCCAAACCATTGCCTAAACCGGAGGCAATTACGAGCAGAGACAATGAATTGGTAAAGACCATTACCACCAATCAAAAGACCATAAAAATCGACCTGTATGATAATGGTGAAATTGATGGGGATCGTATTTCAGTTTACCACAACAACAAATTGATAGTTTCAAATCAACTGCTCACAAATAAACCCATCAGCTTTACATTCAATGCTGATGAAAAAGATGCATCTCATGAGTTTGTTATGGTTGCCGATAATCTTGGTTCCATCCCTCCTAATACTTCTTTGATGATCATTACAGCGGGAGAAAAACGATATGAATTGTTTGTTACTTCTACAGAGCAAAAAAATGCTGTAGTAAAAATCGTTTATCAACCTGAATAATATTCTTTTAGAATTTCACATTCCAGGTGACCGAAGGAATAATGGGAAATAATGACACTTGTTTTGCCTGGACCTTTAAATTTCCCGTTGCTGCACTTCCACTTTGATCAAAGTAAATAAAATAAGGATTTAGCCTGCTATATACATTGTAAATACTAAACACCCAACTATCGGTGTATTTCCGCTTCTTTTTATGATTGGGGGTTAGTGTGGCAGCTATATCTAACCGGTGATAAGATGCTAATCGATAAGCATTGATGCGACTGTTTTCTTGTGTAAGTACACCATTAATAAAATAAAAACGTTCGGGTACCGTAGTCGCATTTCCGGTACCATAAACAAATACAGATGACAATTTCCATTTCTTATTGAGTTCATAAGTGCCTACAACGGAAAGGTCGTGCCTACGGTCATACTTGGTAGGGTATGTTTTTCCTTCATTGATCTCAGGAAATTTTCGCAGTGTCCAGCTTAACGTATATCCAACCCAACCTGTTAGTCTGCCTTTCACTTTATTGATAAACAATTCGGTGCCATAACTCCAACCTTTGCCAAAGACAAATTCATCTTCGGGATCGTTTAGCGATGGTGTATACCCTTCGCGATATTCAATTTGGTTAAACATGTCTTTATAATACACTTCAATGGAGGTCTCCCACATGTTATTGTTGAAATTTCTAAAATAGCCTACAGCATATTGCCAACTAATCTGCGGTTTTACCTGGTAGGTACTTGGTACCCATAAATCTGTAGGCAAGGTACTACCCGCATTGGTAACAAGGTGTATATATTGATAATTTTTGGTGATGGCTGCCTTCACAGATTGATCCTGGTCTATGGCATATCGAATAGTGGCTCTTGGTTCAAATCCACCATAATATTTTACGGTTTGTCCACTGCCATAAACTGTGCTATCTAGCTTATTGCCATCTGCATCTTTAGTAAAACGGGTAAAAGCTCCTACCTGCTGAAAACCACCGTACCTTATCCCCAGGTGCAACTTCACTTTTTTTGATACATCCCAATCATCCTGAAGGTACAATGCATACTCGTTGGCAAACTTTCTGTTGGAATTATTAGGAGCAAAAATAGTACTGTCTTGTTGGGCTGTTAAAATATTGGGAAGAAACTGGTGGTAAGTGTACAATGCCCCAAATTTCACTTTGTGCCCCGGTGCAGGATAATAATCAAAATCTGTTTTTGCATTTAGGTCTTTTATGCCTGAGGATAGTTTGATGGCAAAGTTGTTTTGATTGGCAGAAAATGTAAACTTATAATCGTTGTAAACGATTGAAGTGTTGCTGAATAGCTTGGAGTTGAAGATATGATTCCAACGAAAGGTAGCGGTAGAGTTACCCCATGGAATATTGGTTTTAAAAGAACGCTCCGCATTATTAAAATTAAAGACATCCTTTCCAAAATAACCGCTCAAATATATCCGGTCCTTTTTTGACAAAATGAAATTAATTTTGGCATTAATATCATAGAAATAATATCCTGAACCGCTAAATGCACTTTCAGGTTTGATAAGTGGCGAAACCAAAGCATCTATGTACGTTCTCCTTCCGGAAATCATATAAGAAGCCTTGTTCTTTTTTATAGGTCCTTGTATTGAAAGTCGGGTAGCAATCAACCCAATGCCTGCATCAACCTGCGTCTTGTTCATATTGCCATCCTTCATGCTTATATCTACAACGGATGATAACCTACCACCGTATTGAGCTGGCATACCACCTTTGTAAAGCGATACATTTTTTATAGCTTCTGAATTGAAAATGGAGAAAAAGCCAAACAAGTGACCGGTGTTATAAACCACAGCATCATCCAGGATAATCAGGTTTTGATCAGGCCCTCCACCTCTTACATAAAATCCGGAATTGCCTTCGCCTGAGTTTCTTACCCCGGGTAACAATTGTAGCGTTTTAAGTATGTCAACCTCCCCAAAAATGACAGGCATTGCCTTAAGCGCTTCGATATTTAAGTCAATTTTGCTCATTTGAGCCGCTTTTACATTGTTATCCCTTCGGCGGCTTGTAACTACTACGTCTTCCGCAACGTAACTTCTAGGAACCAACTTAATGTCGAATTGCTTGTTTTCGTAAACTTGAACATCGATCAACTTCGTATTGTATCCAACAAATGTGCAGGAAAGTAAGTAAGTACCCTTGGGTAATGTAAGCGAATAGTACCCATATTGATTGGAACTCACCCCTTTTTCATCAGCGTTCACAATAAGGTTCGCCCCAATTAATGTTTCACCGGAGAGGGAATCTTTGATGTATCCGTTGATGGTGAACTTTTGCTGACAGAAAATACTGCTAAAAAAAATAATACAAATGACCGTAAGAATACCCTTCATATAATGATGCTATGTACAAAAATCCAATTCAGCCAATTACAACCAACTTGATCTTTTGTTATTAATTTGCCTATTTACTATAAGTTATATGCTTATTCTATAAAGAGTCCTTCACTTCTCCACAGGTCAGCATTTTCTTACCGAAGTAAGGATTTTTTATATCTGTTGAAGCACTTAACCAATAAGCCCCCATGTCATTGTTGGCCATTGGGCAAAATTGATGATAAATTTTTTCTTTATTGAAACTGACAGTTCTAATCAAGTCATACATGTTTTCGCTGATGATTTGAAAAGATTTGCGTTTTTCTTCTATTCCCTTTAAGGCTGCTAAGGCCTTGGCTTCAGCAGAGATAGAACCGATGTAGCCTTTCGCCATGTCGAGAATGGTACTGTCTGCCTGAACGGTTCCCAAGTCAATACTGTCCGATTTGGCTGCAATATCACTAGCTGCAGCTGAAGCCAATCCTTCATCTGATAATACCAAAGCGTCTTTCAATTGATAATATTTTTTAAGCAATTCGCTAAAACTGCTATCGAAAGCTGGAGAATTCTTACTTTTTGACAATGGTGCTTCTGCTTTTACATCATTAGATACCTTCTGATCCGTGCTGCCACAAGAAGCGATTACCAGTAAAATTGCTATAGAAAAGATTGCTCGCATGTTAAAATTATTTAGGACAAAAGTAAATCAAATTGGTATCCAATCACATTCGCCTACTTTTGCACCTCTAAAAAATATTAGTTAATATCTATGTTGTTAGGACTTCAAAATGTTACGTTCGAATTTGGTGCAAGGGTTATTGTAAGTGAAGCCACCTGGCATATCCAGCCCGGAGACCGTATTGGCCTGATCGGATACAATGGTACAGGCAAATCAACTTTGCTTAAAGTTTTAGTGGGCGAATACCTGCCGTCTATTGGTACGATAGAAAAAGGCAGAGAAACAACCATCGGGTACTTACACCAAGACCTCCTTTCCTTCGACACCAACGATAATATTACCAATGTTGCGCTGAGTGCATTTGAAAGAGTAATGCAGGTTGAAAAAGATATTGAACTATTTGGCAAACAGCTGGAGGCTGATCCGGAAAACGAAGAATTGCTACATAAATACACCGATGCATTGCACGAAATGGATGTATTGGATGGCTATAATGTTCATTACAAAGCCGAAGAAGTGCTTCATGGCTTAGGTTTTAGCAATGAAGAACTATCAAAACCATACAAACAATTTAGTGGAGGATGGAGAATGAGGGTATTGCTGGCAAAAATGATCTTACAAGCGCCGGACGTATTGCTTTTGGATGAACCTACCAACCACCTTGATCTTCCATCTATAGAATGGTTAGAAAAATACCTGCTGGGATACAAAGGAAGTGTAGTAATTGTGAGCCACGATAAATTTTTCCTCAACAGAATGGTGAATAAGATTGTTGAATTGTACCAAAAACAATTGCACATATACACCGGCGACTATGACTATTATGAGCGGGAAAAGAATATTAGGATTGATATGCAACAACGGGCATTTGAGAACCAACAAGATTACATCCGTCAGCAAGAAAGATTTATAGAAAGATTTAAAGCCAAAGCTAGTAAAGCAGCACAGGCGCAAAGCGTTCAAAAGCGGCTTGATAAGCTTGATGTGATAGAGGATGTACAATTGGAACGACCGGACATTCGAATTAACTTTCAGGTTGATAAAACGCCTGGGAGGGTGTTGGTTTCGTTGAAGCATATTAACAAGAAGTTTGGCGACAATGTGATTTTGGAAGATGCTGTAGGAGAAATAGACCGAGGTGATAAAATAGCCCTGATTGGAGCAAATGGAAAAGGCAAATCAACGCTTTTGCGCATTGTGGCAGATGTAGAACAATTTGAAGGAGATAGAGTTTGGGGTCATAATGTAGATGAGAGTTTTTATGCGCAGCATCAGTTAGAAGCGTTAAATGTAAATAACAACCTGCTGGATGAAATGAAAGAATGCGGTGCCAATAAAACTGACCCCGAACTTAGGGCATTATTAGGCGGCTTCCTTTTCAGCGGAGATGATGTGGACAAGAAAATTAAGGTATTGAGCGGTGGTGAAAAAGCAAGAGTAGCATTGGCAAAAACCATTGTCAGCAAAGCCAACTTCCTTATGTTGGATGAACCTACCAACCACCTTGACATGCACTCGGTAGAATTGTTGGCCGAATCGCTCAATAAATATCCAGGAAGCTATATTTTAGTAAGTCACGACCGGTATTTTATAAGTAAAACAGCCAATAAAATCTGGGAAATTGTAGATCATAAAATCAAAGAATTTAAAGGAACTTACCAGGAATGGGTAGAATGGAATGAAAGAATGGCAAAAAGAGAAAGCCTTGAAGGTGGACCAAATTCTGAGGAGGCGGTTGGCAAAAAAAACAGCCAAAAAACCGAAGTACTCATCAAAGAGTCAACGTCACAAAGCCAACCTGGCAATTCAAAAAACCAAGCTCCAAACCAACCAATTAATAGAGAGTTACAAAAGGAATTGCAAAAAGAGCAAAAAAAATTGTTTACCCTAGAGCAAGATATTAATAAAGCAACAGAAGAAAAGAAGCGGGTAGAAAAGGAAATGTCAGCACCTGAAAACTACGCTGATAAGGCCAAGTTCAATGCAGTTGAAACCAACTACAAAAAAGCAAACGAAGCTTTGCAGGTGCTCAATAAAGAATATGAAAAATTATTTGAAAAGGTAATGGATTTAGAGTCTCAGCTTGCAAGCTAAGGATGGTACATAATTAACCGGATAGTATATTGATTTTCTGCATTTTTAATAACAGAGGTTGAAATGCTTTTTCGGCTTACTTTATCAAAATCGTCGGTAGTTACAAATACAACTTCCATTAGAACATTATCACTTGTTTTTGGGATGTAGTAAACAAACTTCTGCCCCAACATGGACCTTAAGTTGGATGTAAGTGCTTCAAACTCCACTCGTGCATCCCGGAATTCGGTTGTCAGTTTTTCCATCATCAACTGGTCTTTACCAGAACTATCATATTGATTACAGGTGTATCCCGGCAACTGTTCATTACAGTAATAATTGTTGGCATCTCCATTAAACTGCGTATAGATGGTTCTAAACGATTTGTTGAACAATGAACTTCTGTAAGGCTCTTTATTCCAAATAACATTGTACAAAACTCCTGACCCCCATGTGATCGTTAGTTCTACACCATAATTTTCATCTACAAAATCATTTTTCTTCACAATGTCCACGTGAACGTTGTATCCATAAAAGCCCCCATTAATCATTTCGGCCAATGCTGTACGTTTAACAAGTGTAGTGTCTTCTGTACTATCTATGTATTTTACCAATGCTTTTTGTCTGAATGCATTGGCCACTCTTACTGAAATACTACGCATATTTTGTTCGGCTTCATCCAATGTTTTAAAAGAACCAAAATCGTATAGGCAAATCGGTTTGTCGTGATTAGAAATAAAGCCGGCAAACGCACCCGGCAGGTTTTTTTTGCATTCAAAATATTCCATCAATCCATTGCTCAACTTTCTGCCCTTTACATTAATAAATGCCATAGAAGCATCTTCATAAACGTACATAAAAGCTTTTGAAAAAGCATCAGTCGATGGTTTTGGGACCAGTGGATTAGACTTCGGCTGTGCATAAGCTATATTAACGCTTACGCCAAGTATTGCAGTTAGGGTGATATGTGAAATCCACCACCTCATTATTCTTTAGCCTTTAAAAAGTCACTTACAAGATAAGAGATCAACTTACCAGTTGTTTCGCTGCTTCTTCCATCGGCCATTCGGGTAGCGCCTTCACAAATGTGCAGGTATGCAGTTTTAGAATCTGCGCCTACATATGATACAAATTGCCGGGCATGAACCGGATCCACACCACTGGGAGTTGCTGCACTGCTCAGCGTATTTTGAATACAATCCAAATCAACTTCAATCCCTGTGTAAGTATCTTCAGTAAAGGTCGTAGCATGAGCTATTGCCTGCAAAAAATCTCTTTTTTCATGAATGAAAATGTCTTCGTAAGTAATGAAATCAACAAATGGATTGTTGACCATATCCATCCAAATATTTTGCGTGAGATAATTCTCATGTATCCCAATCACGCAATATTTTTGTAAGTAGCCATCTTCCTCTGCATAAGAAAAACCATTGCCGCTATGGCGACCTTCCAAAGGTCTAAAATCTGCATGTGCATCCAGGTTGATACAATTGATTGAAGCAAGTGCTAAATGACCAGCCTTGTACAACCCTTTAGCAGCACCTTTTATCAAAGGATAAGCGTTGTTGTGGCCACCACCAATTACAATTGGTATCTTGTTGAACTGCGTGATTAGTTTTATCAGCGGCTCAACAGCTTCATCTATTTGATTGACGGCATGCCTGTAAGCCAATATTTTTTCTTCGGGATCGTGCGCATTGCTTTCTATTAATTGCGCAACACTACTAAAATCAAAATGACCTAATAACATGACGTCGCTTCCTTCTATAAAATCATTGCTTTGAATGTTGACAAACGAATTGAGAAACGGTTGCCATGCCGTATCAGTTCCGCCCACGCCATAATTGCCCTTAACACCAATGTCTTCGGGTATGCCAATAATTACAAATTTAGCTGTCGATTGGTGAAACGAATCCTCCAGATTGTTTGGATCATTGATCACTTGCAGCCGCTCTCCTATCTTGGTTTCAAACCTTCGGATTTTTGTTATTGACAACACATCCTGCTTTGTATAAAAGCGGAAGTAATGCATAGTTTGCTTTGCGTGCACATTGGTATTTACAGTAGCTGTTTCCATAGAGTGTAATTTACATGGGTGTAAATGTAAATACTTTTCAGCATTTGGATGAGGTAACAGGTTGTTGCAATCAATAGGAAGGCAACTTATTCAATTAATTCAACATGAAATTTGTACTATGTTTCTTAATCAAATTTGAACGTTTGCCTATTAAACGATTTTCAATTCAAAATTATTTCAAGCTTACAAAGCAAATTTAAATGCGATGCATTTGATGCAATTTCATTTGTGTAAAATATTTAATATAAACGAGTTAGAATAGCTGCTGATAAATTTGGAATGAAAACCAATTCCCCTTTTTTTAAATATTGCTGACAGAAAAACTGTAAATAGTATATTGAATAAAGGAACTGTTGAAATGAAATTAATGGAATAAAATTACTACTGTTTTGCAAACCGCTAAACTACTAATGTTTTTATGTCAAAGCATTATATACTGTGATAGAAAGTTGTAAAGCAGGGGGTCTCGTTCTTTTGGTTGGAGGTTTTTTACCGCTGTTGGGTTGTTCTTTACCAACGGCCTGATAAATAATTAAGATGCAGATGACGTAAACTTCAAAGCCTTAGTTTAATTACTCCTTTTTGCTAATACATACAAAGACTAAAAAAATTCAAAATAAATTGGTACATGATCTGAGATTTGCCGTGCTTCTTCTAAATTCGAAAATGCATCATAGAAAGGAATAACACCGGATCTTTTCATTGTCAACTATCCAGAGACAAAATAAAAATTATCAAATTCTGAAGCTAAGCATTCATTGTCTATACACTGCATTCTTAAAGAAGTTTTTTGATTTATTAATGCAGGTGTAGAACCCATTTTTTTAGCGGAAAAAATACAGTATGGTTTTGTAGTAAATTAAAATCTCCGCAAAATATGAGGTTTAATGATGGATATTGCGAAGGCAGCAATTTAAAATACTTCACTTCGCGTTCAGGTTGTTTACTTTTTGTAATTGAATGAAAGTTTACCAATGTAAATTGTTGACTAATCTTTGTAAAAGTAGCACAGAATGGCTCTAAGTCCAGCTCAATTTTTAAGGTTTCCTCAAGCCATGGAAAGCCAATCAGTTTTACCAAAGATGGCTTCCATAAAAAAGCATACCGTTCTGCCTTATACGAACTACTGAATGTAGGATTGCTAACAACATAATCCCATTTAGTTCCCTTCCTATTCAATACAACTGCTAATCGTGCTACGGCTTTAGCGCCACCGGGATCTATTGCAACAACTTCCTGAATGAGTACAATGTCAAACTAATTTATTGCTTGGGCAATGAAATCAATTTCAGTATCGCTTTTTATTTTCCCGAAGTTTTTCAAATTCCATGAACAAACTTTTATTTGGGAATTTGCAAAAAATAAAAATG
>JANPHE010000115.1:0-7050 GCA_031424295.1 Segetibacter sp.
TGGCACCAGTTTGTTTTGTATTGTATAAACAATAATTACGCAGGAGTAGAAAATCTAACTCTAATACCTGGCAATGTTGGTGCAAGTCCAATGCAAAATATTGGCGCTTATGGTGTTGAAATCAAAGATGTATTCTACTCACTGGATGCGTTTCATTTGCAAGAAAGAACAATCATTACTTTCAATAATAGTGATTGTAATTTCGGATACAGAGAAAGTATTTTTAAAAGAAAATATAGAGGGCAGTTTGTAATACTTAGTGTTACTTTTCAGCTACGCAAAAAGCCAATTACAAATATTAGCTACGGTGCTATTCAGCAAGAATTGGAAGCAATGGGTGTTACAGAAGTTTCAATTGCGGCCATATCCAATGCAGTTGCAAAAATCAGGCAAAGCAAATTACCAGATCCTAAAGTGATAGGTAATGCAGGTAGTTTTTTTAAAAATCCAACTATTAGTAAAAATCATTTTAATCAACTTAAAAACCAATTTCCATCTATTGTTGGTTATCCCGTAGTAGAAAAAATAAAGGTAGCTGCCGGGTGGTTAATAGAGGATTGCGGTTGGAAAGGTTATAGATCAGGCGATGCAGGATGCCATTCAAAACAAGCCCTTGTGCTGGTAAATTATGACCAAGCACAAGGAGCAGATATTCTAAAGCTCGCCAAAGAAATAATGGCGAGTGTAAATCAAAAATTTGACATAGAACTTGAGCCCGAGATAAACATCATTTAGGAACTTCAATTCAGCACTTAGTTAAATTCATCTTCATTAAACTCATCTTCCATATTAATATCCCCAAAGTTCATCATACTACCCATCAAATCTTTGAACTGCAGGCGACCATCCAACATTTTTTTACTAATAACAGAATAACTAGCAAGTCCATGCAATACAAATTCCATCAGCAATGCATTTTCATTTTCATTGGCTTGCGGATAGTGCTTTTTTACAAATGCATGAAGGCCACTTACCTTGTATAACGCGGCTATTTTTTCTGCATCGTTACTATCTAAAAGCAGATCCAAAAAATTACCGCTATCAAACCATTTGGTAATAGCTTTATATGGATTTTCTTCTTCCTGCTTTGCTTGCGGTCCTTGTTTTGCAGGTGATTTCTTTTTCTTGGTTATTTCAGGATTCGGGAAGTATGTGATAAACTGTGTACGAATAGATTTTTCTACCAGATTGACCGCAACTTGAAAAGGTCCTTCTTGTTCACCTTCATACACTAATTCAATTTTGCCGGTAATAGATGGAATTATTCCTACAAGGTCGCTAATCCAAACCTGCGTCTTTTTTTCGTTGTGAATAATGGCTCTGCGTTCTGCACTGCTTACAGCGTTTTCATAAGCTGCAATAGTTAATCTTGCACTCACTCCACTTTTCTTGTCTACATATTCATTTATTCTTGCTTCAAAAGCCACTTGCTCTATCAATCGCTTAATTAGATCACTTGTATCAATTCTCTCCTTTTGTTCGGGTAAAATTTCTGCTTCTTGCTCAGTTATTTCAAGTGAGATATCTATGGTCTTAGGGTAGTGCGTTAGTATCTGACTTTCTATTCTGTCTTTGAGAGGCGTTACAATGCTTCCCCTATTGGTATAATCTTCGGGGTTAGCTGTAAAAACAAACAAGATATCCAATGGCATTCGCAATTTAAATCCTCGAATCTGAATGTCGCCTTCCTGCAAAATATTAAACAATGAAACCTGAATCCTTGCTTGCAAATCGGGCAATTCATTGATAACAAATATACCTCTATTACTCCTAGGAATAATGCCGTAATGAATAACTTGTTCGTCACCAAAACTTAGTTTTAAATTGGCTGCTTTTATTGGATCAATGTCGCCTATCAAATCTGCGACACTAACGTCTGGGGTAGCTAGTTTTTCTCCGTATCGCTCACTTCTGTGTACCCAATGAATGGGTGTTTCATCAGCATGTTGAACTATAAGGTCTTTAGCAAATTTACTCATCGGAGCAAATGGGTCATCATTAATTTCACTTCCGGCAATTGTTGGAATATATTCATCTAACAAATCGATCATTTGCCTTGCCATTCTTGTTTTAGCTTGTCCTCTTAGTCCAAGAAAAAGTATGTTATGTCGGCTTAACAAAGCTCTTTCTGTATCTGGTATCACCGTATCCTCGTACCCAATAATTCCTGTGAAAGGATTTTCCTTTGCAATTAACTTACTAATCAGGTTATTGCGAATTTCTTCTTTAATACTTCGTGATTTATACCCACTTACCTTAAGATCACCCAATGTTTTTATGCTTGAAATTTCCATTTGTATTTAAAATGCTTTTTATTGTAGTAAATAATATTTTGTTTGAATTTGTAACCTTAATATACCGTCTTTCTTTTTCCACTTTCAAAATCTTTAAAAATAAATGCCCCCAACTTATCTAGAGAAGCAAAATAAGCCTTACCATTATTTGTCTCAGTAAATTCTGTTACAAAGTTTTGCAAGTATGGATCACTAGCTATCATAAACGTAGTAATAGGAATCTTCAATTTTTTACATTGAGCAGCAAGGTTTATACACCGGTTTACCACTTTACGATCTAAACCAAAGGCGTTTTTATAATAACGCTTACCTATTTTTAGACAAGTAGGTTTGCCATCGGTAATCATAAATATCTGTTTGTTTGGATTCTTTCTCCTTCTCAAAAGGTCCATAGCAAGTTCAAGCCCAGCTACTGTATTGGTATGGTAAGGCCCCACTTGCAAATAAGGAAGGTCTTTGATTTCTATAGTCCAGGCATCATTGCCAAATACAACTATGTCCAATGTATCCTTGGGGTATTTTGTAGTAATTAATTCACTCAATGCCATCGCTACCTTTTTTGCTGGTGTTATTCTGTCTTCACCATACAAAATCATGCTGTGACTGATGTCTATCATTAGAACCGTGGAGGTCTGCGCTTTATAGTCAGTTTCCCTTATAGACAGGTCATCTTCCTGCATCCTGAAACTATCTATACCATGATTTATCTGAGCATTCTTGATGCTTTCAGTAAAATCAATTTGTTCCATCGTATCACCAAACTGAAAGGGGCGAATATCAGGACTTATTTCATCTCCCCCACCAGGTCTAAAAGTATCATGATTGCCTTGTTTAGATTTTTTAAGTTTTCCAAAAATCTCTTCGAGGCTATTTTTGCGGATTCCTTGCTCTGTTTTTGCAGTTATTTTAATTGATCCAGAAACCGGATTTTCATCAACGTATCCTTTTGATTTTAAATCGTCAATGAAATCACTCATTCCGTACTCCCCTTTGGTAAGGCCATACTGTTGATCGAGTTGATTTAGCCATTGCAGTGCTTCAGAAACATCACCGTTTGTATAGGTAAGCATTTGCATAAATAAATTGAGCAATTGCTCGAAAGTGGTTTTCCCTTCCAAACTGGGATCAAACTTAGTAAATCGGTGTCCTAACATAGTTCACAATTTCGTTCAAATTAGCAATATAGTATCACAACATTTGAGCCAAGGAAAAGTTGGATGACTAATTGTCTAAATTGTTGAATAAAAAATGTCTATCCAATACTTACTTATTGGATAAGTTGTTGGTTAAAAACTATTGATCAAAAAAATCCCCGCTAAAACTTTCGTTTAACGGGGATATAAATCAGGTATAAATTTTAGGAATAATTCAGTTCCTATTTATTGGTATCAGAACCCTTGCCTTGCGCCGATCCTTCAATTTGATTTGCATTTTCCATATTATTACCAATTTCTGGAACAGCCTGCTTGCCTGCAAACATTTGTTCAATACTTGTTAACGCTTGCAACAACTCTTCTGTTGTTCGCTTTTCATACGACATCATTTCTGCCTTCCTTTCACTTAAAGCATTATAAAACTTTAATTGCTGCTGAAGATCTTTCTTAACTGATGCTGTAACTTTTGCTGCCAATACTTTATCATCTGCTCTATAGCAAGCTTCTAAAAACATTAAGCTGTTTCTATCATGCATGTTACCACGACTGATATGTCCATAAGGCATATTTTCTTGCAGCATCATTTTGTCTATCTTATTTAAAGCGGCCCTTGCTTCTTCTTTTCTCCCCTTATTAGATAAATCATTTGCAAGTTCGGAATAACTACTTCTAATTGAATTCAAGTGCCTCCTATTTTCTTCATCAAAATATACACCTGGGATATTTGCATTTCCAGTTGCATATTTAGTCATCAGGTTGGTCTTCATTGTTTCCGTATTGATTGGTTGGTTCAATACCGGTACAAGTCGATATGAAAGACCATCTCTCCTCAAATATCCAGAAAAACCAAGTTCATCGAATGCAGAAGTAAAACAAATAGGTCTGCTCCATTTATTCGTTGCGTTTGCAGCAATAATATTCAGTACAGCCAAGTCATTCTTCATCAAAAGCTGCTTTGGTATATCAAATCTCAACTCCGGAACTACCTGATCGGTAGCATTTACTGTTCCGTTTTGCCTAACAGCATTTAAATCCACTGGTACAGAAACTTTTTTAACCGGAAAAACATTAATGGATTCCTCTCCATTAGTAGCTGCCATTTTTCCCGGATCATCACTGCCAACATAATTTTTCATCATGTCGTATAAATCAAAATATTGATTTACATTTAACCCTGGTGTTTCTCTGTAACGTATATAATCTCTTTTTCTGCCTTGAATTTGATCGGCATTCCAAATAACATCTATTGGTGCGCTTTGGTTAACTTTATACCTCAATTGGTTAATATACCAATCTATCCCCAATAGACTATAGTTTATCACACGAACGTCAGTACGAATTCCTTCAACTTCTTGTGCGTACCAAAGCGGGTAAGTATCGTTATCGCCAAATGAGAATAAAATGGCATTAGGTGCACAGCTTTCCAAATAATCTTTAGCTAGATCACGTGCAATAACTTTCTTGCTACGATCATGATCATCCCACTCTTGGGATGCCATTAAAAGAGGAACTGCCAATAAACAAACCGCTGTTGCGACATTGGTTGCTATAGATGAACTCATCACTTTTGTTAGTAACGATCTGACTTGTAATACACCAAGCCCAATCCATATTGCAAATGCATAGAAGGAACCAACGTAAGCATAATCCCGTTCACGAGGTTGGTTGCCGGCCTGGTTTAAGTATAATACGATAGCAAATCCTGTAAAGAAAAACATTAAGAAAACAACAAAAGCATCTCTTTTATCGGACTTATTTTGATAGGCAATTCCTAATATTCCAAGTATAAAAGGAAGTAAGAACATCGTATTATGTGCCTTATTATTTTTACTGCTATCCGGCATAAGGCTTTGGTCACTGTACAAAATATTATCAATAAAAGAAATACCCGTAATCCAGTTTCCGTCTCTTACGTTACCAGAAAATATACCCTGAACATCGTTTTGTTTTCCAGAGAAGTTCCACATAAAATACCTGAAATACATCCAATAAATCTGGTAACCGACAAAGAAATTGATGTTGTCTCCAAAATTTGGATCTCTCTCATATGTGCCGTCCTGATTCTTTCCTATACCTAAGTATTGAGCATAATAATCAGCATGACCTTGATCATTGCTTGCATCCCACAATCGTGGGAAAGGCATCATTTTATCTGCCTCATATTCATAACTTCCATTGGATCCGTTTTCAACATAGTGGTCTCCAACCTTAATATATTTTGTTGCCCCTTCCTTGTATGATATAGGTTGAGCTGTAAATTTTTGACCATAAACCAATGGAAAATCTCCATATTGATCACGACCAAGATAACCGACTAAACTCATTGGATTGTCCACATTGTACATGTCTACGGCAGGGTCAGCATTGCTTCTGATCATGGTAGTTACATACGTACTGTATCCAATTAACATAAAAGCGAAGCACCACAAACCTAATTTAAGAAAGCCCCAATGTTTGCGTTGAGATATTTTTAATCCATACCAAATTCCAATTGCAACCAATAGAAAAAAGAAAATAAACCCACTAAAAAAGGGTAATCCAAGTGTATTTACAAAAAAGCGGTCAAATGCTCCGGCACCACTGATTGTGTACTGAATAACAGCTTTCTGAACAATTCCAGTTACTAAACAACCAATTAAAAATGCCCACATTACACCTTTGGTGGTTACTTTGTACCGCTTGTAATAATAAACCATTACGATAGCAGGAATGGTCAATAGATTTAATAAGTGAACACCAATAGACAATCCCATCATAAAGAAAATGAAAATGATCCAACGATCAGGATTTATACCTGTTTGATCTACGTGATCTACAGCATGCTCCCATTTAAGAATGGCCCAAAATACAATAGCTGTAAAGAAAGAACTTAGCGCATAAACCTCGCCCTCAACAGCTGAGTACCAAAATGAATCACTAAAAGTATATGCAAGTGCACCAACTATTCCTGCACCCATTATGGCGGCAATTTGATTGCCTGTCAAAACTTCGCCAACCTTGGAAAGCGATTTACGGGCAAAGTGTGTAATGCTCCAAAAAAGGAACAAAATGGTAAATCCACTAGCAAGTGCACTCATCGTGTTTACAGCCTTTGCAGCTGATTCGGGTTGCCCACCAAATAGGACAATAAAGAAACGACCGATGATGACAAACATAGGTGCTCCCGGTGGATGCGGTACTTGTAGCTTGAAGCAGCTACTTACAAATTCTCCACAATCCCATAAACTTCCACCTGCTTCTGCAGTAAGAATATAGGTTGAGCATGCAATGATGCAAACAATCCATCCAACAATGTTGTTGATTCTGTTGAAATTCATCAGATATTATTTTTTTAGAAGAGTAAGTTCTCCAATGGTTTTGGTTTATAATAAGACGGGCAAACCTACCTTAAAAAGTGCAATAAAAGAACCATATAGTAAATGATTTTGCATGATTTTGAGGAAAATTTACAATTTTAGCATAGTTCATATTTGAAGTTTTAGCAGACAAACAACCAACTTCATTTATTTTTTTAATAATTGTGATAATGCGAAGAAGGTTTCATATGGTCCTTTTGAGATAAAAAGAT
The DNA here is from genome assembly GCA_031424295.1 of Segetibacter sp. Taxonomy (GTDB): domain Bacteria; phylum Bacteroidota; class Bacteroidia; order Chitinophagales; family Chitinophagaceae; genus Segetibacter. The sequence continues at coordinate 7,017 of JANPHE010000115.1, forward strand.
TGATAATCCATCCAGGTAAACTACCACCCGGGTC
>JANPHE010000116.1:0-28324 GCA_031424295.1 Segetibacter sp.
AGTTGGCCCCTGACCTCTAATATCCCCCCCCCCCCAAATAAGCATTTCTGTACCTGTCCATATAGAAGAGAAATCTAATTTTCCTCTTTTTTTAATAAAAGTAGTATTTCCATCAAGAATATTAATCATCGTCCACGTATCCGTATTAGGGTTGTACCGCGCACCGTCATGAAACAGCCTGTTTTTTTGTGGTGTGCCATACCGGCCCCTGCCACCCCATACTATTAGTTCTGTACCTGTCCACAGCATGGCGTGGCTAGACCGTCCCAATAAGGGTGCTGTAGCCATCGTTTTCCACTTGTTAGTTGCGGGGTCGTAGATGGCACCTGATTTCAGGTAGCCACTGCTGTCTTTTCCACCCCATACAATCATTTTAGTGCCTGTCCACACGGCTTTGCTTTCTGTTCGTGCTTTTGGGGCATTGGTAAGTGAAGTAGCTGTCCATGTGCCGCCGGTTTGTGCATGTATGCCCATGGGCAACAGCAACAAGGTTATAATAAATGTTTTCATGAGAGAGAATTTTAATATAAATCTATGATTGTTTGCTGTGTTGTAATGTTATTATTTTACGTCTCTGTTGGTATTCTTAACCAAAAGCCTTCATTGTTTGAAAGCTTGCAGGTGAAGAACACCGTTCAAGGGCGAAAACTTAGTTGGTATAAGCTCATGTTTTGTTTTTCTTTTTTCTTGATAAAAAAGAAACAAAAAATCAAGACTGCATAAAAAAAGCTAAAAATTTGTATGACCGTCTAAAATGAAACAAGTCAAAACATGAGAATATGTATGAACTAAGTGCGACTTACGGGCATTGAATAAAACCTAACTTTAGTAACTCCTGTTTCATTTCTTAACGACAGTCATCCAAATTTTCTTAACGCTTTTTTGATGAGGTCCTTGGGGAAATGTGATAATGTGATAATGTGCTAATGTGTCTTATTGTTGGCTGTTGGTGATCTTTCGCCTTTGCTTGTGTTCGTCCGGATGGGGTCTTCTCTCCGAGCATTGTGCGTTTTACAGAGACCCCGGCTTGGGTAACCGCTATCAGGAAAGTTCTTCGAAATGTATCAGGACATAACTATATCCTTTCCGCTGCTCTCAGCCACCTTTCAGGAATATCATTAGCAGATGCTACCAAATAATCCTGGTGACTGCATGCTACCATTTTTCCATCTGCTACTTCCATCCACCACCTGCCGGTTTTTTTGCTTTGCAAGAATGTTGTTTCGACTTCTGCAAATGCCATCCTGAATTCATTAAAATTATCGCGGTCGGCAAGCAATGATTCTGCTTTTCCTTTGTAAATGCCATCCATTACATACCACATCATATGGGCTATTTGTTTGGCTGTAAGGTTGTGATCATCCTGGTGCGGCAGGTAGCCATAAATCCCAATGGTATTTACATTCATACTCATACCGGCATATTGCATCAGTGTACAAGCTTCTTCCCCATTAAATCCATTGGGCGTAATCCTGTTTGCAGGTGCATGGGCGTGCTGAATAGCAGCTATATCGAAACTAAATAAATTGGAGTTCCGGATGACAGGTTCCATGTCTTCTATTTTTTCTTTTACTTTTCCTACCCGGTAGCAGTCAAACCGAAGCTTGTCTATTGTTTCCAGCATGGCAGGATGTACCAGATAACTCTGAAAACCGATGTGGTTGTAATGCCTGATAAAGTTGGGTTCTCCGGTTAGCATTTCCATCAAAAAATTATCAGCAGGTAAAATGCTGTCCATGTCCAGGTCTATGCGGGCATCTATACAGGTAGCTTCAATAATCTGTTCCAGACTGGCATAAGCTTTATACTGCGCCATCGTCAGGTCATGGCTTCCTCCTAGTATGATTACCCTTTTGTTGTGTTGAAGCAGTTCATTGACTACCGCTTGCAATGCTGAATAGGAATCCTGTAAAGTAGCGCCCGGTTTTACGTTGCCAACATCTGCAACCTGTACATCTTTGTGCCAATGAAAAAGGGAATAGAATTCTTTGCGGATGGCATTGGGACCCGCATTTAAATCAACCGTTGGTTGCTGCCCCCGGGTTTCGCCAAAACCAACCAATACCATATCAGCGGCAGCGATGTCAGGAAAAAATTCATCATTAATTGCAATATGCTTGCCTAGCTGCGTATCCTTAAATCCTTCGTCTTCTGATAACTCATAGATATTTATAGGTTCCAGGAAGTCTAAAATGGTGTCAATATCTGGCATGCTATTTCTTTTGTAACAAACTTACCTTAAAAAATAGTGTACCGCGATATTGGGGGATAACAGATAAAACAACCGATGGAAATTAACAACAGCCCGGGTTTGGGATTGAAGTACCAAATTTTAAGCTTTACTATTGAAAAAGAGCCCTTTAAGCGATCAGTTGATTTGACTTTCGGGAACTCAGGTACACCAATGAAACCAGGCTTAACAGCAAAAGCATACCGGTTAGTTGGTGAACCAATGCAAACCATTCGTACACTCCGAAATAACCATTCGTCATTTTTGCTCCATTTAAAACCGTAATAATGCCGAATGTGACTTGCAATAACACCAGGGAAATTGCAAGGTTTTTGGCTTTGTTGAATGAAGCAGAATGTGTAATGCTTCTGGCCTTACTCCACCACATTACTATGAAAATAGTGACCAGGTAAGCCAGGTTTCTATGAATGAAATGTACTGCCAGTTTGTTGTAAACCAGGTTGTGAAAGAAACTTCCATCAGCAAAAGCACCCTGAGGCAAAAAAGAACCATTGATATCAGGGTAGGTATATGCAGCAGGTGCCGCTTTGAGACCAGCCATAAATGCTCCATAAACCAGTTGAACGATTAACAAAAGTGTAATAGCCAACATTCCTTTGAATAGACCCGGATTTGAAACAAAGTTTGCAGAAGGGACGGATAGTTTTAGCCAAAAAATAACGGCATAACAAATAAGGACCATGGCAGACATAAAATGAGCGGCGAGCCGGATGTGACTTACGTATACATCGTTGTCATTGAGTCCACTCTGCACCATGATCCAACCGACAGCGCCTTGCATAGCACCCAAAACAAATAAAATAATGAGGGGGTTGATCATCCAACTTTTGAAATATTTTTTTACCAGAAAAAATACAAATGGAATAAGAAAGACGACGCCTATTAATCTTGCCCAAAGCCTGTGAAACCATTCCCAAAAGAAAATGAATTTAAAATCGCTGATCCCAAAGTCCTGGTTAATAAACTTGAATTGGGCTATGGTTTGATATTGCTTAAATGCCTGTTGCCAGGCTTCATCAGTCATTGGGGGTAGTACGCCCATGATTGGCTTCCATTCTGTAATAGACAACCCCGACCCTGTTAACCTGGTAATGCCGCCAAGAAGCACCTGGCCAACGAGCATGATGATGCCAATAAAAATCCAATTGGCAACTACTTTGGTTTTCTTATCCATATTCATCTGCAAAATTCCAATTTAAATGTTCAAAAAAAGAAACTTTTTAGCTTCTGCGTCAATAATTAACTTCTGCATAAACAAACGGATTGTGCGTGTATAACTTTTAGGATGCAGAATAGAATTTTCGGCAAACAGAATGCAAATTTGCAATGAAGATGCTGCAACCTTATTATCAAAAAAAATATTTAGAAGCCGGGTGCGATGAAGCAGGCAGGGGTTGTTATGCAGGGCCGGTCTTTGCAGCAGCCGTTATTCTACCTAAAGATTTTCATCATCCGCTATTGAACGATAGTAAGCAGTTGAAGGAAGCCCAAAGAGAAATACTCAGACCCATTATTGAACAAGAAGCGGTTAGCTATAGTGTAGCCAATGTATATCAGGAAGAAATTGATCAAATCAACATTCTTCGTGCATCCATCAAGGCTATGCATTTGGCTTTGGACAGCCTGAAAAAGTGTCCGAAATTTATCATTGTTGATGGCAATCGGTTTTATCCTTACAAAGATTCAAAGCATCAATGTATCATTAGAGGGGATGGCTTGTATGCCTCTATAGCTGCTGCAAGTATATTGGCAAAGACTTATCGGGATGATTTTATGAAGAAAATTCACCTGGAATTTCCGGAATACAATTGGCACAGCAACAAAGGTTATGGAACCAAAGATCACAGGGAGGCTATTGAAGTCTATGGCCTTTGCAAGTACCACAGAATGAGTTTCAACATCAGTCCAAGTCAGCTTCACCTTGATTTGTAAACAACTTTGTACTTACTCTTTCCACTTGAAGGTGTTGATCAGATGCTTTACATCCTCTACCAAAAAGTGATTTACAATTCCCAGAGAATCTTCATTTGGAGCTGCATCAAAGTACAATGCTCCGCGAAGAAAGTGCCTGGTTGTATCACTTAGAAAAAACTGGTTAGCAGTTGCTACATTACCACCTACCTTAAAGTAGATGCCGTGCACATTGTTGGGGTTGGTAATCAAAGAGTCTTCAATACTTGAAGCTTTAACCGTGTGCTTATTAGTGAGCGTAAAAGCGTCAGAAATCAACTTGTCAAATTTATTCTTTCCTATCTCTTTATAGCTGACATGGATTTTGCCATTAAACTCAGGAAAGTCAACATTGATCCACCATGGATTTTCGGTAGCCTCTCCAAAAAAACTGGTGTCTTTTACAATTTTGGCATAGGCAGGGTATTCGAAAGAATAAGGGTAGCCTGGTTGGTCAAAAAGCTGGTATGACTTCTTAGGAAAATTGATTTTGAAGTATCCGCGAGGCTTGGGTGTATAATCACTATTGCAGGATGTCATAATTCCCAACAAACAAAAACCGACTGCGGCATAAATTAATTTCAATCCGGAAGATAATAGTTTGTTCAACATTTGATCCTTTAAGCAGCCAAAGCTACTGCTATGCATTTAATTGTGGTTTTATAGTAACCTTAATTTTTTGGAGCCGGTTTTTCTCCACTTCCAAAACGGTAAATTCAAAGTAACCGCTTGTTGCCATTTCATTCACTTTGGGTATCTCGCCTGCCAATTCCATTACAAGTCCACCCAGCGACTCGCTATCACCTTTTACTTCGTTAAAAGTTTCCATGGGCAGGTCCATTGCTTTGCAAACATCATAAATCATTGTTTTCCCTTCAAACACATAATTATTGTCATCTATTTTTACAAAACCAATTTCATCTTCGTCGTATTCATCTTTTATTTCACCAATGATTTCTTCCATTATATCTTCCAATGAAACAATACCGCTTGTGCCTCCAAACTCGTCAACTACTACAGCAAAGTGTATCCGTTTGCTTTGAAACTCATGTAGCAGATCTTCTATCAATTTTTGTTCATGAATAAAATAAGCAGGGCGCATTACCTCGTGCCAGTCGAAATCATCCGGTCGATCAATAAAAGGAAGTAAATCTTTTGTATGCAGCATTCCGGCTACTTCATCCAGATCCTCTTTGTAAACGGGTAAGCGGCTATAATGGAGATCTTCTACTATTTTGATGAGTTGAAAAAATGAAGTTGAATACTCCACGCCATGTACATCAAGCCGGGTTTTCATGACCTGCTTGGCAGTAATGTTGCCAAACTTAATTATTCCCTTTAAAATGCTTTTTTCTTTTTCGGAAGCTTCGCTATTTGTGGTTATGTCAATAGCATGATCCAGTTCTTCGAGGCTAAAAGTCCTGTTGGATTTATTTGCCAGTTTTTTTTCTATAAAATCAGATGTAGAAACCATTCTTTTGCTCAATCCTCTAAAGAGAAAAGAAATAATTTCTATCAGCCGACCTGAGTCTTTTGCAAACCTTACATTGTTTTGGGTTGCCAAAACTTTTGGCATTACCTCGCCAAACAATACCAAAAAAAAAGAAACTGCCAATACTTTTATTAAAAATTCCACCCACCAGATAGGATGAATAGAAACCAGCATTGAATCAATGACAAAGTTAGAAATGATAATAATGGCTATATTGACCAAACTGTTAGCAATCAACAAAGAAGCCAACAATGTTTTAGGATCCTCCACCAACTTTACAATTCTTTTATAGCCATCATTTTGACGGGTTTTTAATACATTAATATCCTTGTAAGAAAGTGAAAAGAAAGCCACCTCTGCACCAGAAACAAAAAATGAAATAAGCAATAAAACAATCAACAAAAAAACAAGCACGACCGTACCCTGAAAACTAATTTCAGCAGGAATGAAACAGAAAAGAGGGTTGTGCAATTCCGGAAATATGTACAACTTGTTTTGGTTTAATGAAAAAAACCTGCCGATAAAAGCAGGATAGTTATTGAAACAAAAATATATTAAAATGGAAGATCTCCAGTGGCTTCACCAATGGGAGGAATGTCATCATGTGATAAACCGTCCATCGCTTCGTTGGGTAAGGTATGAAAACCATTGCCTTCACCTCTTTTATCCAACATAATCAAGTTGTCGCCAACAACTTCTGTAGCAAATTTTTTATTGCCTTCTTTGTCTTCCCAACTACGGGTTCTCAACCGTCCTTCTATATAAACAAGACTTCCTTTGTGAAGATATTTCTCAGCCAGTTCTGCCAATCCACGCCAAAGTACAACGGTGTGCCACTCAGTTTGAGCAATCGTTTTTCCTGCTCTGTCTTTAAAAGATTCGGTAGTGGCAAGGCTAAATTTTGCGACTCCAATATTGCCTTCAAGGTATTGAACATCGGGATCCTTGCCAAGATTTCCAATCAAAATTACTTTGTTAACTCCTCTCATATAGTTCAGTTTTTAATGTACAGGCGACAGTATTTACTAATTAAAAGTACTTTTTTTATGCAATACTTCAAAAGAGTTAAAAAAATTAATCAATAAATTTTTGGTCGCTTGATAAAAAAGAACCGGATTCGCGTCACAATATCATTGCTTCACCATTGCTAAGCAATCGAATAGTTGGGATTTTTGTACAACAAAAGAAAGGCAGCCATTGAGGAAATGATTGACATTAACCTTATATAGTACATCACAATGACTTTTTCTAACTCACTATTTTTTAGAAGGAAGATTATTGCTTGCACTTGAAGCAGGTACTACTGCAGCATCCGCAGTATTGATAACAGGCTTTACCTGAACCCATTCACTTACCACATTGTTTTTGTCAACTGCTGCTACAAATATTTTCTCGCCAGGTACAGATTTAATAGCTGATATCTTCAGATCAAAGGTTTTGTCAGCTACAAAAACGTTTGTTAGGGTAGCATTTTCAATTATTTCTTCCAGACTATCATCAATTGTATAAACGGCAAATTGCTTAATGGGCTCAGCACCTCTATAAAAAATCCGCACTTCATCTTTTCCCAAATTCTCTACCATGGGTTTTAATGGTGGAATGCTGTCTATCCACATCATAGGAGGGATAAGTGCGGGACGCTTGTAGTAGTTATTCCTCAAGCTGTCGTTCCAGCCCATAGGGTTGCTTTCAAAAGTTTTGCTACTGAAGAAAATGCTTCCCAATGCTTCATCATTGGCACGGATAGCCCTAATCTGTTTTGGAATTTCGGTGGCTGTTTTCCACGATCCTGTTCTGGATTCCAGCGATCTATAAATAGCTTGACCAATAAACAATTGCTTACCAAAAGTGTGCTGCGACCACCAGTCAAGCAGCATATTGAAACCGACATAGCTGTGAGATGTTTCCCAATACAATTGAGGCGCTACATAATCAATCCAGCCATTTTGAAGCCAAAGCAGAATATCTGCATAGAGATCGTCATAATTGGTAATGCCCGCTTTGGATGCGCTACCTCTTGCATCTTTGCTTTGATTACGCCAAACACCAAACGGGCTGATGCCAAACTTTACCCTTGGATTGGCCTTTTTTATGGTAGCACTTAGCTGTTTAATGATGGTATCCACGTTGCTTCTTCGCCAATCTCCCTTTTCCATTCCTTCGCCATAACGGGCATAAGTTGCTTCATCAGGAAACGGTTTTCCATTGATAGGATATGGATAAAAATAATCGTCAAAATGAATGCCATCCAAATCATATCGCTCTACCAAATCTTTTACTATTCGGTTTACAAATTCTCTTACCTGTGGAAGTCCCGGATCATACCATTTATAGGGTCCAAAAGGAACGGCAAGCTTTGGAAATATTTTGGTAATATGAGTAGAGGAAATACTTGATTTGGTAACATTGAATACGGCCCGGTATGGATTTAGCCATGCGTGAAACTCCATTCCTCTTTTATGCGTTTCATCAATCATGAACTGAAGCGGATCATAATATGGATTGGGTGCAAGGCCTTGTTTGCCGGTAAGGAACTCGCTCCATGGCTCAAGGTTAGAAGGATAAAAAGCATCTGAAACCGGGCGAATTTGTACTACCACTGCGTTCATCCCATTTCGCTTGTGCAGATCGAGCAGGTCTGTAAACTCTTGTTTTTGCTGATAAGATGGCAAGCCTTTTTTGCTGGGGAAGTCAATATTGTCCACTGTAGCAACCCAAACAGCCCTGAATTCATATTGTGGAGATTCTTGAGCTGCACAAATAAATGTGATGCTCAACAATAGTATGACAGAGAAAATTCGGTTCATGTTCGGTTTTATGGAATATTGATTCAAAATCATACCTAGTAACTAAAAGAAGGCAATTTCAGTAATCTGGTTCTAATAACTCATTAAAACTACGTTCTATGCAAAACTTAACACTATTTTTCAAAACTGCCTTTTCTCCTTGTGATTAAAAAAGCCCTATAAATGAAGAGCAAATTTTTATTATGCAAATAGCAAACGACGAATTCAAATAAGATTATTCCGCTAAGGATTTAGTGCTTTTTAAAATTGTATAGAGCAAGAAATCTGGATAAAAATAGCCTCAGTTTTTAAAACTAATATCAATTGGAAGTATAAAATGGTCCAAATGAATTCACACATTTATTCGAGCATTTGTGGCAACATTTAGACTATTTTGTTAATCAATTTAGTAAAATAGCAAATTCTTTTTGAAAAGTTCTGCGTATAATTATTAAATGTGCTTGTACTCAACTCATTTGGTAATAATACTTGGCTTACAGAATATAAGAAAGCATGAAAGAAAAATTACGACTCCGCAGTGAATAATAAGTTTTCTTTTCAAGTTCAAAGTTTGTGGGATATCGCCATTTAGATAAATCGACATCGTAATATAATCCGGCATTGAACTTATTATTTTTGATAGAAAACGCTTTTCTAATTGCAGTCTGAATGCCAAACCCTATTTTACTTTCAGATTGCGTGTCTATTGTAAAATTGGAAGTATATTTTTCTTGACGGTCAACTACAGAGCCTGACCGATAAGCATTAAAATTATATTTTACTACTGTGCCAATGCCAAATGATAGAGGATGTGTTTTTGCTTGGCTAAATACCAACATGAGGGGTGCTTTAAACAAATTAAGCTTGTAGTCTTCTCTTACTTCAGGGGCGTCGAAGGGGACAGGTTCAAAAGGATAAATAAACATGCGAACTAAGGAAGCATTGTTTTGGACATAAAAAAGCCCCATTTCTAAAGATATATTTTCCTTTACTGGTGCTTCAATAAATATTCCTATATCATATCCTACCTTCATTTTCTTCCTACCAGTACTTGATACATTTTGTAAACTACTGTTTATTCCTAAGGAGGGTTTCCAATGAAATGATTGTGAGAAACTTTGCCCACAAAGACCCATAACCATTAGCATTAAACAATATTTTTTCATCCTATTGAAATCTTTTAAATACAATACAGCTCTTGGAAACTTAATAAATAGAAAGTATTTTTATAACGTCAGTATATACAATTAATCTTCCCAAACCTTCAATCCTTCGCTGCAATTGGCACAGATGTCTATATTTTTTCGGCTCGTCATTAATTCTTTTCTGAATTGCTTATAATTTTCATTGTCCCAAACTTCTTTGAAACTCTGTACTTTCAGATTGCCAAGTTGATGCGTTGCATCTTTGTCAAAACAACAGGGCACTACCAATCCATCCCAGGAAATAACATTGCCCTGCCATAGCTTCCAACAATGGTTTCCCATGCCGCTCTTCACCTTCATCTTACCGTCCTTTCCTTTTCTATAGCGGCTGTACTTATCAATACTTGGAATAAGGTTGTGGGGATCATTTTCATAATCATACACCTGAGCAGTTTTAAACCGCACCTGGTCCACTCCTATTTCTTTTGCTATTTGTTTGATCTCATCTATCTGGTGCTCGTTGTGCTTTACCACCAAAAACTGAAAGAAAACAAAAGGCGTTTTACTTTTAAGTTCCTTCTTCCACTTGATGATGTTCTTTGCCCCTTCCAGCACTTTATCAATATTTCCACCTACTCGGTATTGTTTATATACATCCTGTGTAGTGCCGTCTATTGAAATGATTAGCCTGTCCAATCCGCTTTCTACTGTCTTTTTTGCTACAGCATCATTCAGGTAATGGGCGTTGGTACTGGTAGCTGTATATATTCCCAAATCAGAAGCATACTTTACCATGTCCAGAAAATCGGTGTTCAGAAAAGGTTCGCCTTGAAAGTAAAATATGAGATAGGTAAGTTCTTTATATATATCGTCAATTGTGCGGCTAAAAAAGTCCTTTTCCAGCATTCCGGTCGGCCTTGTAAAAGCTCTTAAACCACTAGGGCATTCAGGGCATCTCAAATTGCACGATGTAGTAGGTTCAAAAGAAACAGAGATTGGATATCCCCATTGAATAGGCTTATTTAGCAACCGGCTCAGGCGATAGCTGCTCCAAACCTTTAGCATATTCCATGCACGGCGAAGCGTCACTTTGGAAGCAAGGTTAAGCGTATCATTGAGATTAAAATAAGGCATTGGGCGAAATTACTGCTTGTAAGCCTTTAAAAGAGGTTAAATTCAGATTAACGTAAGTATTTGCCGCATCTCGAAAAACATTTCGAATTTCATTCACACTATATTTTAGCATATTTGTCCGGCGCTAAAGTCTATGGCCAAGAGAAAATCCATTAAGAAGAAATCGAATAACACCCTTTGGTGGTGGATGGTAGCCATGGGGGTTATCATTTGCCTCGCGGGGGCTGTTTACTATTGGAATAAATATCAAAAAATTGAACATTCAAAATTTGTACGATATCCGGCATTTGGAATAGAATTACCCGGCAACTACCCCATTCATGGAATAGACATCAGCAAATACCAGGGATATATTGATTGGCCATCTGTAAAAAAGATGAAGGTGGAAAACATTAAGATCGGATTTGCATTTATGAAAGCCACAGAGGGTTTGGGAAATGTGGACAACCAATTTAAGCGCAACTGGAAAAATGCTGAAAAAGCGGGTGTTCCCCGGGGGGCGTATCATTTCTTTTTAGCTACCAAGAGTGGAAAAGAGCAGGCAAAAAATTTTATCAAAGCTGTAAAGTTGGAGGCTGGCGACCTACCTCCTGTTCTAGATGTTGAGCAACTTTACGGTACAAGGCCTGCCATTATGCGAAAACAAATGCAGGAGTGGTTGACTATTGTTGAAGATCATTATAAGGTAAAGCCGATTATTTATACCTATGTCAACTTTTACTCAACCCACCTCACCGGACAGTTTGATGATTATCCGCTTTGGGCTGCACATTATATTGAGAAAGACCGGCCCCGAATAAGTCGAAAATGGATTTTCTGGCAACACAATGAAAGAGGAAGGGTAAACGGCATTACTCAACCGGTGGATTTTAATGTTTTTAATGGTGATAGTGCAGATTTTGAATTATTGCTTGTGAAATAATTGCTGGCACAAAAAACCCGGGCATTACCCCGGGCTTTGTATAAATCTTTATTATTAATTATTTGGCAGCATTAAAATGTTCGGCCACTTTGCTCCAATTGATTACGTTCCAGATGTTGGTCAGGTATTCTGGTCTGCGATTTTGATATTTTAGGTAATAAGCATGTTCCCATACATCAATACCTAAGATAGGCGATCCTTTTACTTCAGCTACATCCATCAGTGGGTTGTCTTGGTTGGGGGTAGATGAAACTTCCAATTTGCCATCCTTTACACATAGCCAAGCCCAACCACTTCCAAAACGAGTAGTTCCTGCAGCATTCATTTTTTCTTTCAATCCATCAAGTGAACCAAATGTAGTATTGATAGCCTCAGCCAACTCTCCAGTAGGGCCTTCGCCGGTTGCAGGTCCAAGAATTTGCCAGAAAAAACTGTGGTTCCAATGGCCACCTCCATTGTTGCGAACAGCCGGGCTGATAGATGCTGCAATTGCAACTATTTCTTCCAACGTTTTGCTTTCGTGTTCTGTGCCGGCAATTGCTTTGTTGAGGTTGTCAACATATGCCTGGTGGTGTTTGCCATGATGTATCTGCATCGTTTGTGCATCTATAGATGGTTCCAAAGCGTCGTGAGCATAGGGTAATTGCGGTAGTGTAAATGCCATGATATGTTTGTTTTAATTTTTAAATGAAAAAATAGAAACACAAATTTAGTCTTATCTGCTGAAAGCAGAAATTTGAAAATGGTAAATTTCATTTAACAGTTACCCTCTCTTTTCTTTGAAAAAATCTTTCATTAACTGAGCACATTCATCAGCCAATACACCCCCAACTATTTCCGTTTTCGGATGAAATGGATTTTTTCCACCACAAAAAGACTGGTAACCTTGTTTACTATCTGAAGCACCATAAACTACCCTTTTCAGTTTGCTCCAATATAGGGCACCGGCACACATATGGCAGGGTTCTATTGTTACGTACAAAGTAGCATCAGGCAGGTATTTGGCACCCAACTCGCTAGATGCGGATGTAAGCGCCAATATTTCTGCATGCGCAGTCGCATCATTCAGCTTCTCAACTTGATTGTGTCCACGGGCAACAATTTTATTGTCAATAACTACAATAGCACCAATCGGAATTTCATCCTCTGCATAGGCATCTTTTGCCTGCCGCAAAGCCTGCCGCATATAATATTCGTCATCAAAAACTTGCATTCTACAAAAGTACAAATAGAAGAATGCCGCATCGAACTTAATTTGCTACCAATAATTAACTACCTTGTATCCATAAATAAAAGTAGGAATTCAAACTATCTATGAAAGATTTCAACCCCAATGATTTCAACAATATGCAGGCATTTTATGCTGCAAGGCATACCATTCCATTTACATTCAGAAAAGCGCAATTGATTCAGTTAAAAAAAGCCATTCTGGCAAATGAAGCAGCTATTTTACAAGCATTGTATCAAGACCTTCATAAATCTGCAGAAGAAGCCTTTGCTACAGAAATAGGGTTTATCTACAAAGAAATCAGTCACACCATCAGCCACCTAAAGCAATGGATGGAAGTGGAAAAAGTAAGTACCCCCTTTTTGTTGTTTCCTTCGTCTAGCAAAGTAATGAGAGAACCTTGGGGCATTTGCTTAATTATAGCTCCATGGAATTACCCTTTCCAATTGTTGATGGCACCACTGATTGGAGCAATAGCCGGAGGTAATACAGCAGTGCTGAAGCCTTCGGAAATGACACCACAAACTGCTGCAATTGTAGAAAAAATGATGATCGAAAATTTTGATCCAAATTATATATCGGTGGTGGTAGGCAATGGGGCTGAGGTAGTTCCCAAATTAATGAATGAATATAGATTTGACCATGTATTTTTTACAGGCAGTACAGCAGTAGGAAAGCAAATAGCGATGATGGCTGCGGAAAAATTAGTACCTGTAAGCTTGGAATTGGGAGGCAAAAGCCCCTGCATTGTGGACAAAGATGCTGACCTTAGCATAGCAGCCAAAAGGATTGCATGGGGTAAGTTTACCAACGCCGGACAAACCTGTGTAGCACCCGATTATGTACTTGTTCATGCTAGTGTAAAAGCAAAACTCATTGGTTTAATACAAAAAAATATAGAACAATTTTATGGCAAGGATCCTCAATTGTCTCCTGAATACGGCCGAATAATCAATAAAAACAGGTTGCAAAAATTAGAAAGTTATTTTGCCGAAGGCAACATCATTTGTGGTGGTAAAGCTATTCCTGAAGATTTGTATGTAGCACCTACGTTAATGGACAATATTTTACCCGAAGCAACAATTATGAAGGATGAAATATTTGGACCGATACTACCTATTCTAACTTATGAAAATGTAGAAGATGCAGTTATGACTATCAGGAATAATCCCAATCCTTTATCGTTGTACTATTTTGGCAACAATCGGAAAACGGAAAAGATTTTTACAGACCAAATTTCCTTTGGTGGTGGATGTATCAATAATACCTTGGTTCACCTTGCAAATGAAGCATTGCCGTTTGGAGGTGTAGGAAATAGTGGGTTAGGCAACTACCATGGCAAGTTCAGTTTTGAGGCATTTACAAGACCAAAGTCTGTACTAAAATCAGGAACATGGTTAGATCCTTCATTTAAGTATCCTCCCTATAAAGGCAAGCTGAAAATACTAAAGTGGCTGATGAAATAAAGAAAGTCATTCCTTACGATGTCAGTTCAAGATATACGGGGCAGTGATCGCTGTGTTTTACCTGAGGAAAGATTTTTACATCTTTAATTTTATCTTTTAGGTTATCGGTTACATTGATATAGTCAATTCGCCAACCTTTGTTTTCGAGTCTTACTGATGGCCTCATTACACTCCACCATGTATATTGGTCAGGCTCGTTGTTTAAGTACCGAAACCCATCTACAAAGCCCGCCTCGTAAAACCGATCAAACCAGGCTCGCTCTTCGGGTAAAAAGCCGGAACTTTTCTTATTTCCCTTTGGATTGTGAATGTCTATTTCTTTATGTGCAATGTTATAATCGCCACAGATTATTAGTTTAGGTCTAGTTTTACGAAGCGTTTGTAAATAATCCAAAAACTCTGCAAGCCAGACATATTTATAAGCCTGTCTTTCTTCGCCACTTGTTCCGGAAGGAAAATACACGCTAATCACAGAAAGTTCTCCAAAGTCGGCCCTGATTATCCGACCTTCAAAATCGATATGATGAATGCCGGATCCATAAACCACATTATCCGGCTTTTTTTTGCTAAGAATGGAAACTCCACTGTAGCCCTTTTTCTGTGCGCAAAACCAATAAGTATAATACCCCAGCTTTTCAATTGAATCAACATCAATATCGCTTTCCTGAGCTTTTGTTTCCTGCAAGCAAATGATGTCTGCTGGATTGGTTGCCAACCAATCGTAAAATCCTTTTTTAACTGCACTGCGAATACCGTTGAGGTTGTAAGAGATAATGCGCATAAAATTATTTTGCGCTGCAAGGTAGGGAAGATGAATGATTTATGATGTATGATATATGATTGATGGATTTAAAGATGGGGGATTTAAATAATTAATAATTCCCGATCTTTAGGCAATGACAAAGCCAAGGAAAATTATCATCAACAGAATGAAAGAATACCTGGATGGACCAAAAAGCAGAACAAAAGAATTGCTGTTTGCATTGAAAGTATTTTGGCAAATGATAACGGCTGTAAGAAAGCTGCATTACATAGGACCCTGCATTACCGTTTTTGGATCTGCCCGGTTTAAGGAAGGCCATAGATATTATGAGGCTTCCCGGGAATTTGGAAAGCGAATAGCAGAGACCGGGTTTACTACTATTACCGGCGGTGGACCGGGAGTAATGGAAGCTGCCAACAGAGGCGCATTTGAAAATGGTGGATACAGCGTTGGCTGCAACATTCAATTGCCTTTTGAACAGAAGGAAAATCCATATTTGCATACTTCGTTTACGTTTAAGCACTTTTTTGTGCGCAAGACATTGCTCATCAAATATTCATATGCATTCATAATTATGCCGGGCGGTTTTGGAACAATGGATGAATTTTTTGAAACACTAACATTGGTACAAACACGAACCATTACCCAATTTCCGATAGTGCTCTATGGCAAAGAATATTATCAACCAATGATGGACTATATGAAGATGCTCGTGAACGAATCGACCATAAGCGAAGACGACCTAAAACTCGTAATGTTGACCGATGATTTTGATGAAGCGATGTTGCATATTTCTACCTATATCAAAACCAATTATAAAATCATCAAACGGCCTAAACCAATTTGGTTTTTATTTGAGAAGGGGTGGAATAAGATTTGGAATAGGTAAAGCAATAATGCAATAGTCATTGCCCAATGCAATTGACTTATTAAATAAATGTGATACTCAAATGGAAATCGTTCATTTATCCAAGAAAGAAGTTGAACTTTGAATGTTTAAATGTGTTGTCATTTAGTACTGTAAGTTCATAAGGATACTAATTGAAGTTTAATTGGAATAAGTAGGAATGAACAAGAAGAAAATAAGAAAACCAACTATTTATGAGTGACGCAAGACAAGGATTTTTAAAGTTGATTTATCCTTTGCTAATCAAAGGAGGCAAATGGTTGGGCATGAAAACAACATCAGGTGTGAATACCAACAAAGTGGTAGCACCGGTTTCTTTTTATGCATTAAAAGCAGTATTAAACAGTGATGCTGAAATAGACTTCGCAAATTTGAAGGGCAAAAAAGTGCTTATAGTAAATACAGCCTCCTATTGTGGTTATACCGCCCAATTTGCAGAGTTGAAATGGCTGTGGGACCATTACAAAGATAGACTAGAGATCATTGCCTTTCCGAGCAACGATTTTATGGATCAGGAAAAAGGATCAGACGATGAAATAGGTGCATTTTGTAAAAGTGTTTATCGTGTAAACTTTCCTTTGGCAAAAAAATGCAGCGTATTAAAAGGAGAAAACCAACACAAGGTATTTTCCTGGCTTACCCATAAAGAACAAAACGGATGGAACGATAAACCACCGGGATGGAATTTCACCAAATTCCTTATTAATGAACAAGGCATGCTCACACATTTTTTTGATGCAGGGGTTTCTCCTGTATCAAAAGAGGTAAAAGCTGCACTACAATCACTATAATACTCCTTTACACAAAATATTGTAGGACTTGCATTAACTGGTACTTGTAAGGTAAGTCTGTTATAATCTAATTAGGTTGCCGAATACTCGCTTTTTTTGAAGTAATAAAAAAATATTGACCAAACAGAAATGGGATATATAAAATTATTGTAACTTACACATTAAAACTAACTAAAATGACAAAGAAAGCAATACCTTTTGTGATCGCTTTAATTATATTAATCTTAGCGAGTTGTCGTCCATCTCCAAATCTTATTAAGGAACCAAAAAGTAGTTTGTATGTACCCATTTCAGCAGATGAAGCAAAAAAAATGATTGAAGGATGTGGTGATACTTGCCGCGCTCAAAAAATTACTTTTAAGCCAGATTTCCTTGCCTTTTTAAATGCGTATAAAAAATATCATACTGAGTATGTACCTGCAATGTATTTGACAGAGGAACATGCCCGCAAGTATCAGCAAAGATGGGAAGTAGCTGAAGCAGAATCCGAATTATGGAAAGTGGTAAATTATGCAACGGTTTTGGTAAAAATTTCTGATGATCTTGGCAATGTCCTTTACTATGATGAAGCAGGCATTTGCCCACCACCTGATAATTGTAAATTTCCAGTTAAAATTCCCGAATAAAATGGTGATCGGACAAGCCACTATGATTAATCATTCCATAAGCAAATAATCATTCTTCAACTTAAAAACTAATCCTTATGTCAAAAAAATTATTTCCCGCTATTGTATGTCTTTTTATGCTGTCTGCCTGCGAGCAAAAAAAAACGCAAACCGTTGCAACAAGTTGTGAAAGCGAAGATCCGAAGAAATATATTGTTGGTTCTGATATAGCAAGAGATATGGCCAATTACTACCTGAATAAAGTTGATAAAAAAGATAACCAAGTATTAGTAATTGATAAAAAATATTTGCAGTATGTAATAAATAATTCAAATGACTATGTGTACTTTGTAATTGGTGGAAAATCTATTAAAGTAGAAGAGGCTTTAACCGAACGAAGCATACTTTTGGTATCTAATGAACATCCTATGAAAGACCCATCCTTTTATGCCATAGGAACTGCTATTTGTCCGGAGCCTGCAAACTGCGGATTTCCATTTATTAAGGTAGATAGCACCAAACATTAAATCTCTGTTGAGTTATCTTCCTTATCGTTTTCAATAGGTGAATTATTAGTTGGCACTGTAGGTTTCTTTTTATGAAATGCATTCAATACCAGGTTTTTTCTTAGTACAAGTAATTTTCGACTAGCTAAATATTGAACCATTTTATGCTCTAAAAAATGTTGAAAAGGCACCATCATGGCAATGATGACCACTTTGCATAACCAAATCTTCATGGGTTCGCCATGGGCTATATCGTGAAGAAACTTATCTATCAACAACACAAAAAACTCGAACAAAGACACAAAGGAAATAAACCCAAAAATCTTAATAGTAAAGTGTGTGATGGGAAACATACCCAATAATAAAAACAAGAGGAATATAATGCCAATTGCTAAAGTAATGGCTATATATTGAAGATTGTGGCGTCGGCTATCTTTCTCAATTTTATCTCTTTCAGAGTTCTTAAGGTCTATAAGTGCCAGTTTATCTTTTGATGATTTTTCGTAAAATTCTTTTTTGTAGGCCTTCGATTCCAAACCCAATGCATAGGCCTTGGCATAATTGCCTTCGGAAGCAAATATGAAACTCAATGTGTCAGTTATAGCAGGTAAAGACGATGTAAAATTTTTATCTTTTGCAAGCTCATACCCCTTTTCATAATAGATTTTTGCGTTCGGTGTGTCACGATTGGTAAGGTAGGTTTCTGCCAATGACTTGTAAATCTGCAGCTTCGTAAAGTCATCGTATGATTTCTCCAGCTCTGCTTCAGCACATTTAAAACAAAAGAGGGAGGAGTCAAACTGGTTAGAGTACCTATAAATATGACCAAGTGTCCAATAATAATTTTCAAGACCTTGGTTTTTAAAAAATTGGGTGAGATCCTTGTTTTCATCAAGATAGGAACGAGTAATTTTTCCATTGCCTCCCTTTACCATATACCAGCTAAACATGAGCCTTTTTGCATACAATTTGTATTTTTCAGAACCAATTATCTCAGCCAATGCACCCGCTTTTTCTATGTATTCCTTCTCATCGGTCAACCTGGCCAGGTCTATGTAATCCATTATTAAGCCGGGCCTGTTGCTTTCTTCTTCATTCAACTCCAAACTTTTCAGGAGTTGATTTTTACCAGCCGCCAGATCATTTAGTGAACGATATAACTCTGCCATGTGGTGGTGAGTCTCGGACCGTAATCTTTTATTGTCTATGGTGTAACTAATGTCTAATGCTGTACTATAGTTTTCAAAGGCCGGCAGTGCATCTCCTATAGCAGAATAGATATCGCCGGACTCCAAATGAAGTAATAAGGTTAAAGAGTCGGTCTTTCTGGCGCCCATAGAAGAATAGGCAAGTGTAATCTGCTTTTGAGCCTCATCATATTTTCCTCTTTTTCTGTATATGCCCGCTAGCCTGATATTGGCTAGCGCAGCAAAATCGCTTTTGTTTTGGCTTTGTGCATACTGAAGGCTTTTTTGCAACAATACAATGGCATGGTCGAAAGTTTGTTTGGGAGTCCACGATCCTATAGCGACAATTGTGGGATTAAACAATGCCTGAAACAACAAGTCTTTGTCCCTTGAAAATTCAGCTACAAATATTTGTTGATCCAGTAAGCTATCAGCCAGTTTATCCAGCTTGTACAATTGATAATACTCGGCCAATATTCCAAGTGCATTTACTTTCTCAGCATCTGTTTGAGCCTTTCTGATAGCTGCTTCATAAACTGCTATTTTTTTCGGATCCTGACATAGGGCGTTGAAAGAGCATATAGTTAATATTAAAAAAAGCAGCCACTTCATGCATTTGATTTTGTACCGATAAAAATACAACAATCTGATACTGTTCGCCAATAGATTTATTTATTGACTATAATTACTGCCTTCTTTAAAGGTGTAAATGATTTTGCTAAAGAAAAAGATGTCAATATCCGAGAATTACTAAAACTTCAGAAACATTAAAACAAACAATGCCAGTGTAATCGCAAAATGTATAATCAACCACGCCTGCTGGTAAAAAGGTCTTTTCACGAAATGCGTTTTGATTTTAAATGGATCAAAGACCAAAGCTAGTCCCAAAAATATGACTGTCTGTGAAAAATCTTTTCTGATCAAGAAAAAAATTATATAAGCGCTCGTGCTCAATGATTGTCGATTGGATAGAAAGGAAAAGCAATCTTCAAAAGTAAATATTGCTTAAAATTGATGCTATTACCCATTTTTACCAAGCATTTCATCATGACTAACCAGATAAACAAACAGGACCTTAAAAAATTTCAGACTAGAGAAAATAATGTCCTATAAAAAAATAGTAAAATAACAATGCAACCTGCAAGCAATGGAATCCATCAATGTAAATAATCCAACATTTTATTAATTAACCAAATTTCCAAGCATGCGAAAAATTCAAGTATTATCTATCTTTTCAGCTACCATTATTTTTTTCTCTAGCTGCCAAAAAAAAGATGCCTTTGTACCTCCAACACCTGATGCCAATACCTATTCATCAAAAGTAGCAACTGACTGGATGGATGCATTTAGAGCGGGTGTGAAATCCGAAGCTAAAAGCCCTCCGCAAGCATCCAGAATTTATGCATATGCTGCTATAGCATTGTACCAATCTGTATTACCCGGCCTTCAATCCAACAAAAGCCTTGAAGGACAAATTGATGGATTAAATAACCTACCTTCAATACAAACAGCTGGAAAACTGGATTATACACTTGCTGCCAACGAGGCTATGTACCAGGTATATGCTACCATCTTTGGCACTTTAAAGCCGGAAAATATTCAACTGATGGAAACGCTTCATCAGAACTATTTGTATGAAAATTATACCCTTGGTGTGGATGTAAAAACCAACTCTATTGACTTTGGAAAAGCAGTAGCGGCAGCCGTGATTTACAGGGCAAATAACGACAACTTTGCATCAACAAGGTCAATGAGTTATGTAGTTCCTTCAACGTCAATTAACCCATCGTACTGGTCACCAGCAAGTGCCGTTACCGCTCCTTTGGAGCCATACTGGGGCAACTTAAAATGTTTTACAATGCCTAATGGGGGTGCGTGTTCTATTCCAAGTACCATTCCATTTAGCACAACTCCCGGCTCTCCATTTTATAATCAAGCCCTCGAAGTAGTTAATACTGCAGATAACTTAACACAAGGACAAAAAGACATTGCACTTTGGTGGGCAGATGGTCCAGGGGCGACATCGACTCCACCAGGTCATTGGTTAGCCATTGCATCCCAATTGATCAAAGAAAAAAATATTCCATTAGGCAAATCCGCTGAAATATTTGCAACACTTAATATTGGTATGGCTGATGCTTTTATTTCTTGCTGGCACGAGAAGTATAGACTGAACCTCCTTAGACCTATTAGTTATATTAGAACGTACCTTTCTGGCCGTACCACATGGACTAGTTTAATAGGAACACCACCTTTCCCAGAATATCCTTCAGGACACTCAGTATCTTCAGGAGCAGCAGCTGAAATCCTGACAAAATACTTTGGTGCGATACCCTTTACTGATGTAACCAATGTAGGCCTGGGATTAAGTACACGCTCATTCAATTCTTTTACCGAAGCAGCAAATGAAGCAGGTATTTCCAGATTGTATGGCGGAATTCATTACAGAGAAGCTATAGAAAAGGGAATATTACAAGGGAAGGAAGTGAGCAGAGTTGTCTTTGAAAAAATAAAATTAAAATAAAGAGAACGAAAATTTTCATATCAACTAAAATAGGCGCCCGATAAGCGCCTATTTTTACTTTTATTCTGCCACTAAAGTCAAACAATCCGTAGATTCTGATCATCGATACACAACTAAACTTACTATTTTTACCTTTAAAAAAACCAATTCACCTTCCATTATAATCACCATGCTAAAAATACTTCATACAGCAGATTGGCATCTTGGAAAATGGCTGGACAATTTTTCACGCCTTCCGGAACAAAAAGAAGTGCTTGAAGAAATATGTTCAATAGCAGACCGGGAAGCTGTAGATGTAGTGCTAATAGCAGGAGATCTTTTCGACTCTTTTAACCCATCAGCCGAAGCACAGGAATTGTTTTATAAAACACTCCGCAGGTTGGGAAAAAATGGCAAGCGTGCTGTAGTAGCCATCGCCGGCAATCATGACCAACCCGACCGCATAGAAGCACCGGATCACCTTGCCCGTGAATGTGGTATAATTTTACTTGGTTACCCCAATTCTACTGCTGCTACCTGCAACATAGATGGTGGTCTTTGCATAACGAAAAGTGAAGCCGGTTTTATAGAACTATATCTACAAAATTGGGATGCTCCGTTGAGGATTATCGCAACCCCCTATGCAAATGAGTTCAGGCTGAAAAGCTATCTCGGAAATGAAAACCCTGAGGAGGAACTAAGAACTGTATTACAGAACAGGTGGCAGAAACTCGCCGATAAATACTGCGATGATCAAGGCATAAATGTGTTGTGTGCTCACCTTTTTTTTCAGGTAAAAGGACAACCTGAATTGGAAGAACCGGAAGATGAAAAACCAATTTTGCACATTGGGGGAGCGCAGGCCATTTACTCTGAAAATATTCCGAAACAAATACAATATGTTGCACTCGGACACCTTCACAGATACCATGTAATAGCTACTGAACCTTGCCCAATAGTCTATAGCAGTAGCCCATTATCATACAGCTTTGCAGAAGCGGGACAAACAAAATATGTAGTACTCATTGAAGCCGGACATAAACAGCAACTAACGTACAAAAATATTGCATTGACCAAAGGAAAACCACTGCTTAGAAATCGTTTTGAAAGCATGGAAGACGCCTTGAAATGGCTTGATGAAAACAAAGAGGCATTGGTGGAAATTACCATGGTAACCGATGAATACCTGTCAGTAACCGATCGGAAAATATTGAACGAAATACATCCCGGCATCGTCAATATTGTGCCGGAAGTTAGCACCAAAGCATTTATTTTGAATACCAAAGGTTTTATTGATTTGAACAAATCAGTTGAGCAACTATTTGTCGAATTTTTTCAGAAGCAAAAGGGACAAACTCCGGATGAAACAACCATGAAAATATTTAAAGAAGTTCTAGCAACAGAGGAATAATTATGACACCCATCAGCCTTACCATAAAAGGAATGTACTCTTACCAACAAGAAACCACTATAGATTTTTCTAGTCTGACAGCTGCGGGGCTATTTGGAATATTTGGCGCAGTAGGCAGTGGTAAATCAACCATTCTCGAAGCCATTTCTTTTGCCTTGTACGGTGATACAGAAAGATTGAACAGTCGTGAAAGTCGGAGCTACAATATGATGAACCTAAAAAGCAACACTTTATTGATTGACTTCGTTTTTGTAAGTGGCGTTGATGAAACCAAATATAAATTTACTGCGAGTGCCCGGAGGAATAAAAAGAATTTTGAGGATGTAAGCGCATTTGAACGCAAAGCATATATCTACCAGGATGGATGGCAGCCTATTGCTGTAAATGCAGAAGAAATCCTTGGTTTATCCTATGACAATTTTAAAAGAACAATTATTATTCCGCAAGGAAAGTTTCAGGAATTTCTGCAATTAAAAGAAACGGAGCGGGTTCAAATGCTCAAAGAAATTTTCAACCTTGGAAAGTTTGAATTGGGAAGTAAGGTCTTAAAACTGAGTAAACAAAATGATCTTGTCATCAGCAATATGCAAGGCCAAATGTTGACTTTGCCAGAATACAATGAAGAACTTTTAAAAGAAAAACAAGCGGGAATAAATGAATGGACTCTCAATGTAAACAAACTGGAAGAATCTATAAATGAAAAAACAGCAACAGAAATTCAACTACAAAACTTACAATCATTTTTTGAAGCTGTAAATACCAAATCTGCTTTGCTTAATGAGCTGAAAAAGCAAGAACCAACAATCAATGCGTTGGAAAAAAAAGTATTGGAATTTGAAAAATGCCTACTGCTTTTTAAAGCACCTTTGGATACTTTAAAAAGCTTGCGTCAGCAAGTAAAAAAGCAGCAGGAAGAAGTCAATGGATTAGTTACCGACAAAGTCACCATAACAAAAACTTTAGAAGATGCAAACAAGCAACTTTTCATTCTAAAGCCAAAATATGAAAATAAAGAATTGCTTTTGCGAAAGGCCGAGGAGCTAGGAAAAATACTAACATTAAAAACCCTTTTAAAATCTATAGACGGCGTTACGCTTAGAATTAACAAAGGAAAAGGTGTAATAGACATAGAACAACAACAACTTCAAGAATTAAATGATCAACTCATTACTTTAAAGAATACCATTGGCGAGCATGAAAGCAAAATGCCTGACACTGGTTTGCTGTTGAAATTGAATATTTGGTTTGCAAAGAGAAACGAATTGACATCCGCTTTAAGTAAAACAAAACTTGACCTAACCGACCAATCGAAAAAGATAATGGCGGCAAAGGAGGAAATCCAAAAAAGAATTCAACCTATAAAAGAACTGGCTGGTTTATCCGAAATACCCAAGACGATTCTGTTGGTAAATGAAGTGGTTGAAAAATTGATAAATGAATACGACCAAAGCCTTCAGTTGATAAAAACATCTCTGGATCATTTGATGCTTTCACAAAAATTAGAAGCCTTTGCCAATACCTTAACTGATGATGTACCATGTCCGTTATGTGGTTCTATTCACCATCCCAATATTTATTCCGCCGACAGTGTAACAGAAGAAGTTGCAGCCATTCAACAGGAAGTTTTAGGTTTAGAAGAAAAGAAGAAAATGCTACAAACCTTGCTCAGTACATTATCGGGTAGTTATGCAACTTACCACACGCTTTTGGCACAGTGTAATCAGAAGGAAGCGGAACAGCAGCAACAAAAAACGGATCTGGAAAAATTTGAAAGGACATTTTCTTTTGAAGGCTATATACCGACTGATGAAGACAAAGTTAAACAGCAATTGGTAGTTGTGGAAGAGCAAAATAATACTTTAAAAAGACTGAGAGCAGAGCGGGATGCGCATGAAATAAAAGTAACTGAAGCAGATAAAAAGGTTAAAGAGTATAAGCAATTGATTGAAGGTTTAATAAAAGATAAAGCAAAGTTGGAAGGACAGGCAGAGACATTAAAAACCCAGATTGTACACCACCAACTTTCCTCAGCAATCCTTCATTCGGCTGAAGACCTTGAGGCAATGCGGTCAACTTTGCAAACCAATTATAATAACGTTGTACAATCATTTGAGCAAGCTCAAAAAACAGTAACCGAAAATAGCAACAGACTTGCCGGGCTGGAAGGTACATTGGGAGCATTAAACATGCAATTGGTTGAAAATAGTCAAAAAGAAGAAACACTCAGGATACAAATTGTTGATTTGCTGGATCAGGAAGGCTATTCATCCGAAGAAACAATCACAAGCATTTTATCTACCGAAATTGATATAAAAAAAGAGAAGAATGCTATTGAAACATTTAGGAGAAACTTTCACGCTGTTGAGGTTCAACTACAGGAGTTGCAACTAAAAGTAGCCGGTAAAACATATGACCCCAAAGCGCATCAATTATTGAAGGATAGTATAGGGCAACTGAAAACAGAATGGACAACACAATCGGAGCAATTAATAAAGGGCAAACATGATTTGGAAGATTTGAAAACAAAAATGCAACAGCGAAATACTTTGCAACAAGAACTTGATAAACTGGTATTGCGTGCCGAGAATTTAAAAGTGCTTAATAACTTATTCAGATCAAGTGGTTTTGTAAATTATGTTTCCTCTGTTTATCTGCAAAACCTGGTAAATAGTGCCAATGAAAGATTTAATAAAATGACCCGTCAGAAATTGATGTTGGAATTGGATGAAAACAATGGGTTTATAGTAAGAGATTTTATGAATGATGGGCAGACAAGAAATGTTAAGACTCTATCGGGAGGCCAAACTTTTCAGGCAGCATTGTCATTGGCACTTGCATTGGCCGACAATATTCAGCATCTCACTAAGTCCAATCAAAACTTCTTCTTTCTCGACGAGGGCTTTGGATCATTGGACAAAGATGCTTTGGCAATCGTTTTTGATACATTAAAAAGCCTGCGAAAAGAAAACAGAATAGTAGGTGTTATTTCACATGTTGATGAAATGCAACAAGAAATACCGGTAAATTTAAAAGTTGTAAACGACGCAAGCTTGGGTAGTATTATTTCGAATAGTTGGAATTAATCCCACTAATTTCTTCAAAAAGGAGTAGAATTTGAAATTCACAACTATAGAGCAAATACCGCTTTCGCCTGATTATCATTCATAAATGGCATATACATGATATAAAAAAGATATTTATATGCCACCTTTTTGCCTGTTCACGTGTAATTAACATTTTTGAAAAATACTTTTAGTTTAATAAAGATATTTTTACAACTAATTATTTTTACAACATGAGGCGAATTTTTATAATGGGAATGGTTGCCATTACCTGTCTTACATCTGTAGCTCAAACTAAAAAACCAACTGCTACAATAACTACTAAAGACAATCCAGAAGGGTACAGCATACCGATAACCCTATCTCCTTACAAAAACACCTGGATTTACCTGGGAAATTACTTTGGTAAGTATAAAAACCTATCCGATTCGGCATGGGTAAACGAAAAAAGTGAAGGCGTGTTTAAGGGCGAAAAGAAATTACCGCAAGGAATTTATTTTGTCGTTTCTCCCGCAAAATACCTTCTCTTCGAATTTTTGATGGATAAAGAACAGCATTTTTCATTGGCTGCAGATACTACGAACCTAAATAAGTTTACAATCAAAGGATCTATAGACAACCAATTGTTTCAGGACTATACCTATTTTCTGGCTGAAAAATCTCCTGCCATTATGGGATTACAGCAAAATCTGTCATCTGCAAAAACAGCCAAGGTCTCTGCAGCAATCAGAAAAGACCTTGTAAGCGCTAATAATCAATTGGAAGAATACAGGCAAAACATTATTAAAAATCATGCTAATTCAATGCTGGCAGGTTTTTTCCAAACTATGAAACGGCCAGAAACGCCACCTGTTCCGATGGTAAATGGAAAACCCGACTCAGTATATCCTTACCGGTACGTAAAAGACCATTGGTGGGATGATGTATCATTTGAAAATGAGAGTCTTGTTCGCACACCGTTCTTTGATCCTAAAGTAGAAGAATATTTTAAGTATTATGTAGTACCCGATGCGGATTCTATTTTTAGCGAAGCAAACTATATGTTGCTGCTTTCCAGATCAAACAAAGAACTTTTTAACTACCTGCTTGGTAAGTTTACAGACAAGTACATCAATCCTGAATTTATGGGTCAGGAAAAAGTGTTTTTAAAATTATTCGAAAATTATTATAGCAAAGGAGATACAGCCTGGCTAACCGAAAAACAAAGAAAATACATTTTTGACAGGGCTTATAGTTTGATGGCAAACCAATTGGGAGAACCGGCAGCAGACTTGAAAATGCTGGACACAGCAGGCAAAGCCGTTTCATTGTATGGTATTACAGCTCCCTACACTTTTGTTGTTTTTTGGGACCCCAATTGCGGACATTGTAAAGAAACTGTTCCAAGGGTAGATTCTATTTATGAGGCAAAATGGAAAGCTTTGGGAGTAAAAATTGTAGGCGTAAATGTGGATGACGCTGCCAACACCGAATGGAAGAAGTTTATTGTAGATCACAAGCTGAAAGATTGGTACCACATCTACCAACCAAAATCTGTAAAAGAAGAAGAGGCAAAGAAAAACATCGCCAACTACAGGCAGTTGTACGACGTATTTAAAACCCCTACACTATATTTGTTGGATTCTCAAAAGCGTATCATTGGTAAAATGTTAGGCATAGAACAATTTGATGATGTGCTGATGGCAAAAATAAAATCTCAAAAAACCTCTAAATAATTTACCCGGATGAAAAAATTTGCACTGGCTTTTTTGTCTATAACCATGACAACTGCATTGTTTTCTCAAACACTTTTCAACTACGGTAAGCAGACTGTAAGCAAGGAGGAGTTTCTAACTGCTTTTAATAAGAACCCAAATACGGGCACTGATCGAAAAGCATCACTAAAAGAGTATCTTGACCTGTACACCAATTTTAAATTGAAAGTACAGGCGGCTTACGATGATGGGCTTGAAAAAGATGCTACCCAACAGTATGAGCTTCAGAATTTTCGTAGGCAAATAGCTGATAATATAATAAATGAGCAGGCCAATGTAAAAGAAATGGTGAAAGAAGCCTTTGCTAGAAGTCAAAAAGAAATATTGCTTGCCCAGGTTTTCATTGAAGTTCCGGCAGATAGCGATACAACTGTGGCATACAAAAAAATTCAAGAAGCATATAAAGAATTACAGGCAGGCAAAAAATTTGAAGAAATAGCACAACAATATTCTAGTGATGC